>JAAYKM010000057.1 GCA_012522415.1 Deltaproteobacteria bacterium
ACCCAAAAAGGTCTGTCTGTTGATAGAAGATTGGTTTTAAGATCGTACCCATACATCGTTCTCCTAACCTTTTTAACGTTGGAAAGAGCATCCATCTATGTGACGACTTGACTTTTTTTAACATAGAAGAATGACATCGTGACACCGTCTTCGGGGGCCGGCATGACAAAAGGGTGAGGCTCCGTAAGGATAATTCTGGCTTTTATATTTAATAATCAAGGAGATAAGAATGAAACGAATAAGAAATCCGCGGGGGTGGTTTTGGATTGTTTTATTGATCGGTGTTCTCTGGCTTTGCCCAGAGGCGGTGCCGGCGGTGGTCAGTACGTCCGGGACGGGCCAACAGATCGCCGTAGAGGTGACAGCCTACAATGAGGACCTGGGGCTGATCAAGGAGCGACGACGAATCCAGTTGCCGCAGGGGACGACGGAATTGCGCTTCATGGACGTGGCCGGGAAAATCAACCCCGCCACGGTTCATATGCAGTCGCTCACGGACCCAAAGGCGTTGTTGGTTCTGGAGCAGAATTACGAATACGACCTTTTGAGTCCGGCGCGTCTTTTGGACAAGTATGTGGGTCAAGAGGTCAAGCTCTATTCGAAGAATCCCTACACCGAGCGTGAAGAGACCGTCACGGCGAAGGTGCTGTCCAACAACGAAGGCAATCCCGTCTTCCAGATCGGGAACGAAGTGACCTTCGGTCATCCCGGCCGGGTGATCTTCCCCCAGGTACCGGACAACCTCATCGCCCAGCCGACCCTCGTGTGGCTTCTGAGAAACGAGATGGCGAAAACCCAGGACATCGAGGTCGCCTATCTGACGGGCGGTATCGGCTGGCGGGCCGATTATGTCCTGGTGCTGGATGAGAAAGACCGGGTGGGGGGGCTTTCGGGCTGGGTGACCCTAAATAACCAGAGCGGCGCGGCCTACCCCAACGCGAAACTGAAGCTCGTGGCCGGTGACGTGAACCGGGTCCGGGAAGAACTGGCGGGCAGGGGGGATGCCGTTTACAAGGCCCGGATGATGGAAGCGGCGGCGCCCCAGTTCCGGGAGCAGGCTTTTTTCGAATACCATATCTATACTCTGGAACGGCCGACGACGCTGAAGGACAACTCCACCAAACAGATCAGTCTGCTCAATACCCCCGCCGTAAAGGTCGGAAAGGAATACCGTCTCTACGGCGAGGATCATTATTACCGCGGTCCTTACGGGAACCCGGAGCAGAAGAAAAAGGTCAGCGTTTTCATCGAATTCGAGAACGCGAAGCAGAACGGCATGGGCATGCCCCTCCCGAAGGGGATCATCCGGGTGTACAAGCACGACGCGGACAGGAGCCTCCAGTTCACGGGAGAGGACACCATCGACCACACACCGAAGGACGAGAAGGTCAAGATCAAACTCGGCGAGGCCTTTGACGTGACGGCGACGCGCAAGCAGACGGACTGGAAGAAGATCGCCTCCGACACCTACGAGGCGGCGTTTGAGATCGCCCTGCGGAACCACAAGGCGGAAGACATCGCCATCCGGATCATCGAACCCGTACCCGGCGACTGGCAGCTCCTCAGCGCCTCCCACAAAGCGGTGAAAGCGGGTTCGTCCCAGCTCGAGATGAATGTACCGGTTCAGAAGGACGGCGAGACCGTCGCGGCCTATCGCATCCGGTTCCGGATGTAAGGCCCAAACTTGCGTGATACTTCTTTGACGAAAGGATGATTTCGCAATCCCACAGGACAGACTCATACCACGGGCTGAGGCCCTTCGTTAAGAATCCATCGTGTCATGGGTGGCACCATTGTCCACCCGTTGACGCCTCGCTTCATTCGTGAGAAGATGGGTGGGCGTAAATTTGGCAACGGATATCATGTAAAACGCAAAGGCTATGACGGGTGTTCTTGAGAAAGCGTTGTCCCTGGGAACTCTTTAACTCACACTGGGAGAAAGGAGGAAGGCATGAAAGAAATGATCGAAAAGAAAGGATGGAGTCCCTATCTTGCCGGCGCCCTGACGGGCCTACTTATTGTTTTTTCTGTCTGGTTTACAGGAAAATACGTCGGCGCCTCCACCACATTTGTAAGGTCGGCGGGCTTTATCGAACGGGTCTTTGACGCGGAGCGGGTCGCACAACTTCCGTACTTCATCAAAGAAGCGCCAAAAGTCGATTGGCAGTTCATGTTTGTCATCGGCATTTTTATCGGAGCACTCATTGCGTCCGCCACGTCTAAAACCTTCAAATTGCAGGCCGTACCGCCCATGTGGGAAAGACGGTTCGGGCCAAGCCGTCCCAAGCGGGCAATGGTCGCCTTTGTCGGCGGCGCAATCGCCATGTACGGCGCCCGCCTGGCCGACGGGTGACCGAGCGGCCATGGACTGAGCGGGTCGCTTCAGTTAGCCGTCAGCGGGTATATCGCGTTAATCTGTTTTTTCATAGGTGGGATCATTGTCGCCATGGCGCTGTACAGGGGAGGTGAGAAATCATGAACGAACTCATTTACGGCCTGGTGACGGGCGTCATTTTCGGTTTTCTCCTCCAGCAGGCACGGGTAATCCGGTACGACAAACAACTTGGCGCGCTTCGCCTGATAGACATGACAATCGTGAAATTCATGATCAGCTCTATCCTGGTCGCTATGGTCGGCGTGTACCTGTTGAAGGATCTGGGACTGGTCAAATTATCCATCAAATCCACTATTTTAGGCGGAAACATTCTCGGCGGACTCATCTTTGGTCTAGGCTGGGGGCTTCTGGGGTACTGCCCGGGAACGCAACTGGGCGCCTTGGGAGAGGGACGCTGGGATGCACTCTGGGGCCTTTTTGGGATGCTTCTCGGCGCGGCCCTTTTTGCGGAAAGTTATTCGTTCCTCAAGTCGACGGTCCTGACTTGGGGGGATCTCGGGAAAATCACCATCCCGGAAATTTTGGGAATCAACCACTGGATTGTCATCGTCGTTTTCATTGTAGCGGGACTGGCCCTGTTCCGGTGGTTCGAAAAGATGAAACTCTAGTCCTCTGTGCGGACGGATTATACAATTGCGCCTCTCCCGGTTTTCTACGGGAGAGGCGCGATTCAGAGGCCGGAAGGCATAGAGTTTTCGCTTGAACGGTGATTGCCCGGGCTTGGCGTACGCATCGTATGTCAACCCCTCATCTCGAGACTGATCACATCGTCGCCCAACTGCCGGACGCAGCCGGTATGTACAGAAAGGATGTTTCCACCGATTCAACCATTGCCCTAACTTGAGGCCCTTTACCTGATATACGGATCCTCCTAATAACGCCGGTCCCGGTTAAAGTTTCACACAGCCCAGGATCAGGTTGCAGCTTTTTGGAGGCGGGTGTGGTAAATACGCCCCGTAATCTATGGATTAAAGGGATGGTTTTGGTATCGTCGGACTTACCATGCAGAGCATGCTATCAGGGAAGACTGAAGGACAAACAGGAATCGGCAAGCTTTTTAAGCTTTTGCTGGTCTGTATCATCAAACTGACGCTTATCTGTGGGTGTACCTCGCTTCATATGGAATCATCCCTGAAAGAAGCGAATGAATATTCCGCCCAGGGGAGTTACCTTGTTTCTCTCGACAAATACGAGCAGATTCTGGAGAAATATCCCGAAACGGGAGATCGGGTTCTTTTTGAGATGGGGCTGATCCATGTGCATCCCGGAAACTGGCAAAGAAACGAGAGGAAATCCCGGGAGTACTTTCAGAAGATCATCCAGGATTATCCCAAGAGCGAATACCACCGGGCCAGTGAAATGATGATCGCTCACATTGATGCAATGACCGTTAAGGAAAAAGAGATTGCAACGCACCAGGCCCAGATGCATGCACTTCAAAATGAACTGAAACGCCGGGACGGTGAGATGGCGTTCCTGAACCAAAGGATCTCAGCGCTCGAACAGGAACTCAAGAGCAAGGTGTATCCCGTTCAAGACGGCCCGGCGGACAAAATCGTAATCGAAAAGAAGGCGCGGCGGCTGACCCTGATGACTGGAGGTCAGATCTTGAGGCAGTACAAAATCGCCCTGGGCGGCAACCCGGAGGGTCCCAAGGAAAGGCAGGGGGACAACAAAACACCGGAGGGAACCTATGTGATCAATTCCCGGAACCATGACAGCCGATATCACCTTTCCCTGCGTATTTCCTACCCCAACGACAAAGACAAAAAACGGGCTCGGGAGCTTGGGGTATGTCCCGGAGGGGACATCATGATCCATGGTATTAAAAACGGACTGTCTCATGTCGGTGAATCACACGCCCTGGTTGACTGGACGAGGGGTTGTATTGCCGTGACCGACGAGGAAATTGAAGAAATCGATAAGCTGGCGCCCCTTGGCACGGTTGTCGAGATAAGACCTTAGACCAGACAAATGTTTACGCCCCTACGACAAATGACAGATTATCCCATCCTGAGCCGCAGATTCGTCCTGATTGTTATATTGCTGGCCATCACGACAATCTCTGGATGTGCCGGGATGCGATCGGTTGAAGTTGTGACATTGCCCTCTCCCCTTCACCCACCCGAGTCGGTCAAGTTCAAAGAGTTTTCAGTCGCCCAAGGCGAAGCCGTTGTTGGCCGCTCGGCAATAATCCAACTGGGAAAAGGAGATAATCTGCCGGACGTCGCCAGACACTTCAATCTGGGAATCACTGAAATCAGCCTGGCGAACCCAGGAGTGGATATGTGGGTACCCGAAGCCGGAACGCAAATCGTACTCCCCTTGAGGTTTATCCTGCCCGATGTCCCCAGAAAAGGGATTGTAATCAACTTGGCCTCCATGAGGCTCTTTCACTTCAGGAAAGACAAAGAAAAGCTAATCGTCTCAACCTACCCGGTTGGCATCGGCATGGAAGAAAAACCCACACCAATGGGTCGCACTTATGTGGAACGCAAAGTGACCCGCCCCACCTGGTATGTTCCCGCCTCCATCGCTGCCGCTCATCGCAAGAAAGGAGATATTCTGCCGCCGTCCGTGCCACCGGGGCCGGAAAATCCATTGGGTGAATACGCCCTTTATCTGGGCAAATCCGGCTATTTGATTCATGGAACAAATAAACCGGCCAGTATTGGTTTGAAAGCCACCAACGGCTGTATCAGACTCTATCCGGAAGATATCGGGGAATTATATAGAATGACCCCGGTGAAGACGCCTGTGTCCATTATTTATCAGCCGTATCTCATTGGCCAACGCAACGGAGTGGTTTATCTGGAAGTGCATACTCCGGTGGCACAACAGAAGGTCCCCGAGGTGAGGGCCCTGTTCTCCAGATTAAGAAATACTGAGAAAAGAACAAAACGCGCAATAGACTGGGGAAAAGTGGATAAAACCCTGGCCGAGGCCCGAGGCATACCGGTTTCTATATCTGAAAACAGCACGGAATTTGAGAGACGGGACGAGAAACCGGTTGCGATCCGGCATCCGGGTAAATTGTTTGGCCATCCCGAAATTCCGGCACTGAAGATGAACGCATGGTATGTTTTGGCCGGGGAACGGTCCAACGAAAAGGATGCGGCTCGTCTGGCCGCCATTATCAACCATCAGGGACCGCAAATTCCGGCCAGAGTTCTGGCAAAAAATGGCAGTCACCGTGTTGTTGCGGGGCCTTTCGAAAACAGTAGGGAGGCGAGAGCGGTGGTGAAACGTCTGAAAATTGATCTGGACCTCGATGGTACACTGATCGAACTGACCGGCAATAACCAGTCTTCACTTACATTTTCCGATCGTAATTTTTGATCAAGTGGTATATAAACTTCCGGCAAGTGTGAACGACATGAACATTTCAAGGAAAATCAATACTTATTTTCAGCGGTTGAAAGTAGACGGAGGGGGTCAGAGGAAAAAAATAACGACTTTGCCTAATACAAACCGATCCATTTCCCATGCTGGAAATATTCGGGTCCAGAGTTGGGAAAGCTTAATGAACACAAAACAGTGGAATGAAAAGGAGGTAAATGGCGTATGAAGAAGCGTTTTCTGATGATTTCATTGATGGTTGTTTTTGCATTGGCCCTGGGAGGATGTGCCACAACGGGTGACCTTGAAAGAGTGCAGGCCCAGGAAAGAGAAACAAGTGCGAAAGCCGATCAGGCCTTGCAGGCCGCAGAGGATGCCAATACGAATGCTTTAAAGGCGGCTGAAGCCGCTGCGCGGGCGGAAGAGGCATTAAAAGCGGCTGAAACACGGGCCGCTGAAGCGGAAGCGAAGGCGGCGGCGGCTGAAGAACGAGCCACCAAAGCCGAAGGTGCCTTCGAAAAATCCATGAGAAAGTAGTTCTGGTTCAGGGAAAACCCTTTCCCTTCCCTTCATCCAAACAGACTCAACAAAAGCCTCTCCCTGCTGTACGGGGGTGAGGCTTTTGTTTATCAAAAAAGTGGCCCCATTCTGACCAAACCGTCCTTTCGGCCTCCAGGGCTCTCATGGCACAACAGGGTCAACTTTTTCGCGGATCTGTTTTCTCTTGTTATTGTAATGTGTAAACGGTATGCTCCATAGACGTTATGACATGGCATATTACCGGAAAGGCATGGGTGAAAGATATGGAGGAAATGCTTTACAAGGGATGTATTATCAGGTCATCGTGCAAGGAAGTTGTGGGACAGGCGGGGAAATGGCTGGTAGGACTGGACATCATTACAACCGACAGCGGCTTCAAGGAAATTCAGCCCTGCCTGCTTATGGTCAATGGGGCGCCGGTATTCTGCGATACCGAAAAGGAAGCCATCGAAAAGAGTTTTCAGTACGGTTGCCAGATCATTGATGAACAATAGACACCATCTTCTCACCAATATCATGATTCTGGTTCGGATCGAATGATGTGAAACGGGGAAATAAACGCCCTTGAAGGCTCTTGAGAACGGCACAGGAATATCGTCGCCATCGCAAGCTCTGGTTGAACCGGTTAGGAACAGTCATGGAATACGAGAAAAAATTGGTTCCCATTTTACGGGAAGGAATTCACATCATCAAGATGTTCCTTTACAAAACCATCCGTCCCGGCCTGGCAGAAAAATTTGCCGATCGGGACCGCATTTATATAAACCGCCTGACCGGGGCCGTCATCAACGAAATTTTCGGAACACCCAACTGGGAAGAACCCTTTTTGACCTTCAATCGACAGAACGCGCTGATCATCGAGCGGGAAATAAGCAATCTGGCGACCGATTATCCGGCTCTCAAGATCCCCGTGACCGACGCGCTGCGGGTACAATTTATCTGTGACAGCCAAGAGGGATTTGAGAATGTTCGAATTTTGAGCCGGGCAAATGAGCTGCATTTGCTTGTGCTGGACCGAGATTTCCCATTGCCGGATCAGTTTATGAATCTTGCCCGCAGCCTTGGTGAGTTCAGCGATATCACCCGCCAAATGCCCATGGGTTCTGCATAACGTTTTCGAAATCAAACAAAAAAATGCTCAATAAGCATGCTCACGAATGTTGGTTTTTCCATGGGTATCAGATGGCCCACTCCGGGAACAAGCCGATACTCGCCCTTCGGGAACAGGCCCGCCACTTTGGGCAGGTTAAGCGACGGCCCGCTTTTGCTGTTTTCACCTTCAAGGAGCAGGACGGGACAGAGGATCTTCGGGAGCAGCGTCCAAGGATCCTCCGACGCACAGCCCACAAAAATCGCCGCTTCGCTGCGGGGCGGACAAACCAGGTGAAGACCGCCTTTCGAATCAACAGTCAAACCATACCGCAGATATAAATCGAACATCTCACAATCCCAGTTTCTAAAAAGGGGCTTGGACAGAAAGTACTCCTTTGCTTCTTCCGATGATTGCCAATAATTTTTTCTTCGGATTGCCTGACGCGCCAGGGAATGCTCTTCCAGGGCCAACGGTTTTTCATACCAACTTTCCGGCAGCAGGATTGGCTCGATGAGGATCATCCTTTCCGCCAAATGGGGGACAAGACCGTGTGCGAGCACACAAATGCAGCCTCCCATGGAGTGACCAACGAGGTACGGTTTGTGAATGCGCAGATTCCGACAGAAACTAACAAAATCCCCTGCTAAAATGTTCCAACCCAGGCCGCCTCGATAAGGATCGGCGTTGCGGTGATCACAAAAGAAAGGAGCGATGACTCGGAAGCGCCCTGAAAATTCCCGGGCAATCGGGTGCCACAGCCACGGATTAAAACCGGTGGCATGCAGCATGACCATTGTGGGGCCGCTTCCTTCATAAAGCAGGTACTGTAAGTTCGTTTTTCCGATCCTTGTTTCCAGAACGCGGGGTTCGCACATGGCACTTTCTTCCTTATCGACGTAACAGGAATTATAATGCAAGGAACTGATTCGTCTAGCGTTATTTTCCCAGACACGATTTTCTATATCTTCATCCCGACCATCCTGTTGTTTCTCCCATCCATGAAAGCCATGGCTGACTTTTCGCAAGTGTTTTTGACAGACCGGGATCCCGGGTTGTTGGACCTTCTTCCAAATGATAGGATGGATGGTGGACAGAAAAAATATCACTCATGTCACATCCGCCGCTTTGATTGATACCCTCACACGACGGGGGTATCTTGTTAAATTTTCTTACGGGTTTCTCGACGAGAGATTGATTTTCGTTCGTCCCTATTCATTTCTTGAAACGGTGCGGACAATTTGATAACTTACCGAAAATTTTGTCCGGTCTTGTCGGCCCCGACGGGGCGGGTATCGGAATGATTGCTGAGGAAAGAGAGTCGTGGAATTATACCGTTCAAATTGTGGGGAGTTGGGGCTTGCCGATATCGGGCGGGATGTGCGCCTTTCCGGCTGGGTGGATGCCCTGCGGGATCACGGTGACGTGCTGTTTATCCATCTGCGGGACCGCAGCGGCATCGTTCAGGTCCTGTTCAGTCCGGAAAAAATGTCGGTCACATCCTACGCCCTGGCCGGGACGCTGAAAACCGAGTACTGCGTCAGCATCGCGGGAGAGATCGTGTCCAGACTGGCGGGGACGGAAAACCCGAATCTGGAAACGGGGGATATCGAAGTGGCGGCGTGGGATCTGCACATCCTCAGTCAGTCGGATGTCCTGCCGTTCCCGGTTTCGGAAAAGGCCATGGTGGCGGGCGCCGTAAAGAACGCCGTGAGCGTGTCGGAGGATCTGCGCCTCCAGTACCGTTATCTCGACCTCCGGCGGCCCTCCATGCAGGTGAATCTGATCCGGAGACACCGGATCAACAAGTGCGTCCGGGACTTCCTTGATGAACGCGGTTTCATCGAGGTGGAAACCCCGATCCTGACCAAAAGCACGCCCGAGGGGGCGCGGGATTACCTGGTGCCGAGCCGGGTCCATCCGGGGAGCTTCTACGCCCTCCCCCAGTCGCCCCAGCTTTTCAAACAATTGTTGATGGTGGGCGGTCTGGAACGGTATTTCCAGATCGCCCGTTGTTTCCGAGACGAGGATCTGCGTCCGAACCGTCAACCCGAGTTTACCCAGCTTGACCTGGAAGCGTCCTTCATTGACGAAGAATTCCTCTACGAACTGATTGAAGAACTGGTGGTCCGGATGTTCGCTCTGGGAGGCATCGATCTGCCACGGCCCTTCCCTCGGATAACCTACCGCGAGGCCATGGCGACCATGGGTACGGACAAACCAGATACACGGTTCGGTCTCCGTTTCGTCGAAGTGACAAACCTCTTTAAAAACACGACCTACGGCATTTTCCGCCAGATCATCGACGGGGGCGGCTCCATCATGGGAATCAAGGTCCCACGGAGTTCGGACCAATTGAGCAAGAACGTCCTGCAGAATGAATACGCCAGGGAGATCGTTCCCGGCTTCGGGGCCAAAGGCATGACCTGGATGCGTGTTGCGGGGGACAAGCTGGAATCGAACATCGTGCAGTTCTTCAGTGCCGGGGAGCAGGCGGCGATCCGGGAGCGGTTCCGCGCCGCGGACGGGGACGTGATCATCATGATCGCAGACGCCTCCTACGATATCGTCACCTCCGCCCTGGGTGAACTGAGACTCCACCTCGCCCGGCGGCTGAATCTGATTCCGGGGAGATCTTTCAGCCCCCTTTGGGTTACGAATTTCCCTCTGTTTCTGCCCACCGAGGAGGGAATCACGTCGAACCACCATCCCTTCACAGCCCCTGACCGGACCGACTTCGATCCTTTTAATCGGGAGGAACTGCTCGGCTTGAATTCCCGCGCCTACGATCTGGTCATGAACGGGGAAGAACTGGGCGGCGGCAGCATCCGTATCCATGACCGGGACGTGCAGTTCAAAATCTTCCGCGCCCTCGGCCTGACGGAGCGACAGGTGCAAGACAAGTTCGGTTTCTTCCTGAAGGCCCTGGATTTCGGCGCCCCGCCCCATGGCGGTCTCGCTCTGGGAATGGACCGGGTTGTCTCCATGATCCTCGGTACCGCATCAATCCGGGAAGTGATCGCCTTCCCGAAGAACCGTAGCGCTCACTGTCCCCTGACGGAAGCGCCGTCCGAGGTTGTCCCGGAGCAACTGGCGGAACTCGGCCTCTTGAACCTGGGTTTCCGACAGGAACTCCCCGGGACGGGTGAGAACATCGATCTTCTGGACAACCTGTCCTGGATGTCCCGGATCGCCGTCGGCGAACAGGAGCGCCCCGTGATCGCCGTCGCCCTGAAGGCGGCGGATGAATTGGCGGGACAGGTTGCCGCTGCGCCTGACGCGGAGGAGTCCCCCCTGTTTTCCGTGCTGCCCGTGCAGAATCAAATGAGAAAAGAAACGCCGGCGCAAACCTCTCCTCTTGCGGAAACGGGAGAAATGATGAAGAACGCCCCCGTCGTGAAGGGAAAATTCTTCAAGGTTGCCGGTATTCTGGAATGAGAGGAGTACATCCGTGTCGAATCATTTCTTCTACTTGAACCCGGCACCAAAAGTGAGTGGGGAAGGGATCCTGATGGGAAAGCGCATTGCCGTCGGCTCCAACATCTCTGTCCAAGGCTGGCCCACCACAGCCGGATCGCTTGCCCTGGAAAACTATACCGCCCTGGAAGATGCAACGGCGATCGCACGCATCCGCTCCCAGGGTGGGGTTATCCTCGGCAGCAGCCGCATGAGCGAGTTGGGTTTCGGTCTGAGGGATGACATGGCCGACGCGGTCTTACGAAACGGAGGGACGGACGCGGCATTGTTGACGGATTTTCTAGGAGAGTCCAGGATGACGGCCGCCGATGTGGCCATGTTCGGTTTCAAACCGACTTACGGTCTTGTTTCCCGCTTCGGTTTGATCGGGCTCATGCCATCCATGGAAACCTACGGGATTGTGTCCGGATCGCCCGGGACCATCCAGGCTGTCCTGGAAACTATTGCCGGACCGGACAAGCGCGATTTTTCCATGTCTGATCGGGATAAACCGGATTTTTCTTCAAAAGCGACGGACACCCGGGCAACCTTCAGGGCCGGGGTGCCAATGGAAGTGCTCCCCATGCTGACCGGTGAGGAACAACACCTCTATCGAAAGGGAATCGCCAGACTCACCGCCTGCGGGATTGCCGTCAGCGAGGTATCCCTGCCGGAGTTCCCCCTGTTCGCCCTCGTTCATGGTGTAATGGGTGCCGTTGAAGCATCTTCCAGTGCCGGGAGATATGACGGTGTCCGGTACGGGCACCGCGCCCGGGGCGCCAAAAACTGGAATGAAATGTATTTGAAATCGCGGGGAGAAGCCTTTGGTACGTTAGTGAAATCCTATCTCTTCCAGGGAGCCTATTTCCAGTTCGAAAAATACGATCTGTTTGAAAAGGCGGGACGCATCCGAACCCGACTGGCTAAGGCGGCAAACAACGTCCTGGATACGTTGGATATCCTGGTCCTTCCGGTCAAACGGAGACCCTGCAAGGCGAGGGCTGCGGAAACGGTGGCCGATGTCTACGATGCCTTTTCCATGACCCTGCTGGCCAATGTCGCCGGGCTTCCCGTATTGCAGGCTCCGGGATTCATGGCAGACGATACGGTTGATCTCGGGATGCAGCTCATAGGTAAGGCATTCGACGATACGCTACTCCTTGGTCTGGCCAAACATTTGTCTCAACACAAAGGATGAATTCATGATGGATTACGAGGCCGTTATCGGCTTGGAAATACACGTGGAGTTGAACTGCCCCACGAAAATGTTCTGCGACTGCCCCAACCGTCCCGGAGACGAGCCGAACAAAAACACCTGCCCCATCTGCCTATGGCTTCCTGGTGCAATCCCCCGGTTCGGTTACGCTGCCCTGGGAAAAGCCGTCCTGGCCTGCCTGGCCCTGAACTGTGAAATTCAGGAACAAAGCTCCTTCGATCAGAAGGTATATTATTATCCCGACCAGCCCAAGGGATTCCAGTTGTCCCAAGCCCACCATCCTCTCGCACGAAACGGGCGGCTCAGTATCATCGGCGAAGACGGACAACCCGGGGTATTACGCATTCATCACATTCATATGGAAGAGGATGTAGCGAAGCTCGTACACGAAATGGAAGGGAAGACACCAATCAGCCTCGTCGATTTCAACCGGGCCGGCGTACCCCTGATCGAGATTGTCACGGAGCCGGACATACGTAGCGCCCACGACGCAATGGAATTCGTCCGCCTGCTTCGAACGCAAATCCGCTATGTCGAAAGCTCGGAATGCAATCTGGAATCCGGAACGATGCGGGTCGACGCAAATATTTCCGTACGCCCCCGTGGAACGGAGCAAATGAACACGAAGGTGGAGGTCAAAAACATGAACTCCATCCGCCACGTGGGCGACGCCATCGCCTACGAGATAGAACGCCAAAAGGAAAGCCTTGCCGCGGGCGACCCCATCGTTCCGCACACCCGGCTCTGGGACCCGGTCAAGAAGGTGACCACGGTCATGCGGGATAAACTTCCCTCCCCTTGTGTACCGGATCCGTCAGTCCCCCCAATTGTGATTTCCAGAGAATGGCTTGAGGAACAGATGGCCCGCCTGCCGGAAATGCCCGGGGCCAAGGCGGAGAGATTCCACCGCCAGTTCGACCTGACCGGAGAGGAGGCTTTTCGGCTCTGCGGCGAGAAGGAAACAGCGGATTATTTCGAACAGGTCATGGGCACGGGCTGCCGTTTACCGCCGCGCATGGTTAACCACTGGCTGATGGCACAATTGATACCGTCCTTGAGGGAGCGAGGCGAAACGCTTCTGTCATGCCGCCTAACACCGTCGCGATTTTCCGAACTCCTGAACCTGATCGACCGGGACGAGATAAACCTCCATTCGGCAAAGGCCGTCCTCATTCGTCTGCTTGATACGGATCTGCCGGTCAGAACCGTGATCGAACAGGGCGGCTTTTCCCAGGTTTCAGACGCCTCGGAGCTGGAGGAAATCGTTGCCGACGTACTGAAGAAGCACGCCGCCGCCGTAGCGGATTATCGGGGCGGCAACGCCAAGACCCTGGGCTTTCTCATCGGTCAGGCCATGAAGGATTCAGGTGGCAAGGCCAATCCGAAAGTGGTTCGGGAGCTTCTTATCAAAGCCCTCACTCTTTAATCAAAATAAATGACGGCTCTCTTCCCCCCGCACTGGGAAGCACAAGCGGTATGAACCCTCTATAAGAATTAAAATTCCTCATGCGTCGCAAATGCAGATTTAAGAAAATTGCTTGACAGACAAAGAGAGCTTCCCTACGCTATTGATTCTGTCAGAACGCGGTGCATTTATGTTTGCGTAACGGTCGGCCCTGATGCAAGATTCATCCAAGAAAGGAAAGTGCGATGAAAAATACGCAAAGAATCCTGTTTATCATGCTATTAATATGGTTTTTTATCACGGCCCTTA
Source organism: Deltaproteobacteria bacterium (assembly GCA_012522415.1). Lineage (NCBI taxonomy): Bacteria > Pseudomonadati > Myxococcota > Myxococcia > Deltaproteobacteria bacterium. The sequence continues at coordinate 13,751 of JAAYKM010000057.1, forward strand.
CATCGGCCGCCATGGCTGTCGATCCACAACCCGTAACGGGCAACATGAAAAAAACCCCTCGACCGGTAGTAACGGACAAGATGAAAAAAACCCCTCTGGGGGAACAGATCACAATCTGCAAGGATCCGACAGTCAGCAATTTCAGTATTTCCAAAACGCTGATCAACAATACGGCGAGGTTCACCCTGACCGGTAGGATCTGCAACAACGGGCCGGGTGATTATAACCAGCCGGACAATCCCCTGGAAGGGCATTTTAATATTTATGCCGCATACGGCCCACTGTTCAGTTATCCCGCCTCGGGAGAGGCCAAGTTCTACACCCAGACCGTGGGACCAATTTTAAAGAAAGGCCAATGCGTATCCTTAACTCAGGTGTTCACGCGAGGACAAGTGCTACAGTGGGGATTCAAGGATTCCAAACCGGGTGAAAAACAGATGAAATTGCTTTTTGAATTTTTTGTCCGCGATGCCAAAGGGACACTCGGAACCGTCAGCATGCCGAAAGGTCTTGATTGCAACCCGGGCAACAACCTTCTCTCCAAGACCTTCGACATGATGATAAGCACGACCAAACCATAAACGGGATCTGATCCTGCCAACCCCCGGGGGGCTTGCGTTCATATAAAAATCACTGAAAAAATCAGTGGGTTAAAATCTGACTCCCTACGGGCTCAAGCCACAAACCCGAGGGTTGACAGCCGCCTCCCCTACGGGCAAGCTGCTGGAGATTATGAATGCCAATCACCGGCAACTGACACAAACCGACAGATCTTCCACGGACACACCTGTTTTTTCGCTGATAAAAGCCAGTTGGTCTTCCGGCGCGAAGTACCGTCCGCAAACCGAGCAGGCTCTCATCTTGAAGGTACGGCCGCAGATGGAGCGCGTGTCCTCTGTGGATGTCATCACAATTTGTTGCGTGGGACAGATGTAGGCACAGCTCCCACATCCGATACACACAGATGAGGGTTCACGGAAAGGAGTTCCCAAAGCCTTGTCCGTGCCACGGAAAGCGAATCCCAACGCACTCACGCCAACAACATGCTCGCAGACCTGCACGCAAAGGCGGCACATGATACACTTTTTCCCGTCTTCATTGGGCTTGAACCTGGGTTCAGGAACAACACCCATCTTTACCGCGAGATCACGGATAACACCGGAGGTGGGACATCGAGCCATGAGAAGCTGCATGACGAACTTTCGAACCTTCAGCACCCGTTCATTCCCTGTCTCGACCATAAGACCATCCTCCGCCTTATAGAGGCAGGAAGTGACGATCTTCTTTGTCTTTCCCTTGGTAATCTCAACGACGCAAAGACGACATGCGCCGGAGTTCTCGACAGATTCATGGGAACACAGGGTGGGGATATCGATTCCATTCTCCCTGGCAACCGCAAGAAGAGTCGTCCCTTTTTTCGCCTGAATATTTTTACCATCGATGACTAAATTGACCATATCAGTATCCCTTTACTCTATAATTATGGCATCGAATGCACAGACCTCGTAGCAGGCACGGCACTGAATGCACAGGGTCTGATCAATTTCATGAACCTCTTTTCTGTTTCCCTGGATCGCACGGGTAGGACACACTTTTTTACACTTCACACATCCCGTGCATTTGTCCGCTACCACATGGAAATGAATGAGAGCCTTACAAACACCGGCGGGACATTTTTTATCCAGGATATGGGCTTCGTATTCATCCTGAAAATAACGCAGGGTACTCAATACCGGATTCGGCGCACTGCCACCCAAGGCACAGTGCGACCCATCAATCATCGCTTCGGACATACCCTTCAGCAACTCGACATCCCCTTCTTCACCGTGCCCGTTACAGATGTCTTCCAGAATATCCCGCATTCTCCGGACTCCGTCCCGACAGGGAGTACATTTGCCGCAGGATTCTTTGGCCAGAAAATCAAGAAAGTATTTGGCAATATCCACCATGCAGGTCGTATCATCCATGACAATCATACCACCGGAACCCATCATTGAACCTGCCTCGCCCAACTCTTCAAAGCCAACAGGCAGATCGATCAGTGATCCCGGGATGCAACCACCCGATGGCCCGCCGGTCTGAACGGCTTTGAAGGTTTTTCCCTGAGGAACACCGCCTCCGATATCATGGACAATTTCTCGAATGGTCGTCCCCATAGCCACTTCCACAAGTCCGATATTGTTGACTTTGCCAACCAGAGAAAAGACTTTCGTTCCTGAGCTTGTCTTCGTGCCGATTGAGGAAAACCAGTCAGCACCGCGAGCCATGATGACCGGAACGTTTGTCCAGGTCTCAACGTTGTTTATATTGGTTGGCCGGTCCCAAAGACCATGCTCAACCGTGTGGGTATACTTCGCTCTCGGTTCACCCGCCTTACCCTCCATAGAGGCAATCAAGGCCGTAGATTCGCCGCACACAAAAGCTCCTGCACCCTTGCTGATCCTAATATCGAAGGAAAACCCACTGCCAAAAATATTTTTTCCGAGAAGTCCCGCATCTCTTGCTTTGGCAAGAGCTTTTGTCAGATTCGCGACGGCCAGGGGATACTCGTTTCTAACATAGATATAACCCTGGGTGGCACCGATTGCATAGGCACCGATGATCATTCCCTCAATCACGCTGTGGGGATCCCCCTCCATTACGCTTCGATCCATATAGGCCCCGGGGTCACCTTCATCGCCATTGCAGATCACATACTTGACGGTTCCCTCGGCATCCCGACAGGATCGCCACTTCCATCCCGTGGAGAATCCACCACCGCCCCGCCCACGCAGTCCTGAGGCAATAACCTCTTCAATAATACCGTCGGGGCTCATTTCCGTCAGGGTCTTATAGAGGGCGAAGTATCCGCCACGGGCAACATATTCTTCCAAGTTTTCCGGATCGATTATTCCGCAGTTACGCGTGGCAATTTTCACCTGTTTTGCATAGTATGGAATTGCATCTATCAAGGGAATATCGCGTAATATCCGGGGCACTTTTCCTGTACAATAAAACGTCTTTTCACCCGTCAGAATATTTTCCTGTTCATCAACCCGATAAAAAGGCGTTTCCGTATCCAAATGCAGGTTGATGACCTGGTCAAGCAGAGCGGGAACTTTTTCCGCCGTTACCTTCGCAAAAGAAAGCTTTGGTTTGTTTGGAACCACAAATTCAACCAAGGGCTCCATAGAATCCAATCCCATACTGCCCGTTTTGGTCAACTGAAATTTCAGGTTTCTGGCTTTAATCTCATCGGCCATCGCTTGGTAAACTTTATCAGATCCCGCAGCAATGCTGTTGGTCGCCATACCAACATTGATCCGTATTTTTTTGGCCGGAAAAAGCGTTCCCTGACCTTTTTTCGCCGCCTTATTCAAGGCTTCGAGCGTCTTGATCTTACCCACGTTTCCTCCCCTGCTTCTTCGCCATATATGTTCTCAAAATTCTGGGAATTTTGTTTTGGGTCAGGTACGGCTGTATATCGTCTCCCACCCTGATGACGGGGGCCAGGCTGCAACAACCAAGACAACCCACCCGTTCAAGGGAAAAATCACCCCTCTCCGTTGTTTCGCCACACTGAATACGGAGATGCCGCTCCAGGGTTTCCAGAAGATTGATTCCTCCTTGAACATGGCAGGCCGTACCTGTACAGACTTCCACGACAAAACGTCCCCGAGGTTTCAAACTGAAAGCATCATAAAACGTTGCCACCTCATACACACGCGACAGGGGAATGTCCATCTCTTGCTGGATGAAGACCAGGGCCTCTTTGGGCAGATAGCGATACTCGTCCTGTATCTCCTGCAGGATGGCGATAAGCGCACTCTTATCCCCCTCATACCTGTCAACGATTTTTTTTACTTTTGCCTGCACTTCAATTTCACTATTCATGCCCCGATCACCTTATCTCAAAATTTCATCTCTACTCAGCCGATATCTCGTCCCAAGACCTTGAATGTTCAATTTTGTCCAATAACTTCTTGTACTCAAGATTTGTCCTATCCTGGAAGATCCTAATCTGTTCCGGAGAAAGATGGCGAAATCGACCTTGGTGCTTGATATAATCCTCAATAGGCCTGAGCGTTTCCGGCATACTGACCGTCATGTTATACTTACCGTTTTCAACTTCATAAAGAGGAAAGACTCCCGTTTCGACTGCGAGCCGGCCCATTTTAATACAGGTTTCGGAAGGTGACCGCCACCCCGTGGGGCAAACCGACAGGCAATGAATGTAAGACGGCCCCTTGATGGCTTTGGCTTTCTGCACTTTGTTAATAAAATCCAGAGGATAACTATTACAGGCAGTTGCCACATAAGGAATGTTGTGGGCCACCATAATTTCCGGTAGGTTTTTCTTCCACGTTTTATTCCCCATGCTCACCGCACCAGGGGGGGCCGTTGTGGTGGAGGCCCCGAAGGGGGTTGCGCTGGAGCGCTGGATGCCGGTGTTCATATAGGCTTCGTTATCAAAACACACATAGAGCAGATCATGGCCTCGTTCCATGGCACCGGACAGGGCCTGGATGCCTATGTCGAGTGTCCCGCCATCGCCACCCATCGCCACGGCTTTAACATCGCGATCTGGAATTCTACCTTTGCGACGCAAGGCTTTTAAACCTGCCTCAACACCGGAACCTACCGCCGCAGCATTTGGAAAGGCTACATGGATCCAAGGCAATTTCCAGGCCGTTGTCGGGTAGAGACTGGATACAACTTCCATGCATCCCGTCGCGTTTATGATCACGGTATCTTTCCCTAGAGCTTTGCACATCAGGCGAACGGCCAGTGCCTCCCCACAGCCCTGACAAGCACGATGGCCGGGTGAGAAGTACTCTTCACGATCAACCAGCTTTGGCGCATAAAGGTCAAAATTTCCGATCAGACCAACGGGGTATCCTTGTAATGTATTCATTCTCCCCTCACTCCATAAAATTCGTAATGTTCCTTGGGCGTTCTCTTGTCGGCAAAACGGACCTTGTCAATCATTTTAATGAAGTCTTCCACAGCGACATCACGTCCACCCAAACCAAAGATATAATTTGTAATATCAGGCCGCCTGGGTTCATTGTAAAGAGCCGAGCGGATTTCAGATGCAACAGGCCCGCCGGGACCGCCAAAAGATACACAACGGTCCTTCACAATTAGTGATTTAACTCCCTTCACTGCCTTTTTGAGTTCGTCATACGGGAAGGGACGCCAAAGCATCAGTTTCAAGAGGCCGATGGGCACACCTTGCGCTCGTAAGGCATCGATGGCCACCTCTGCGGTATCGCTCATGGAGCCCATGGTCAGCATGGCTATTTCCGCACCTTCTATCTTGTATGATTGCACCGGATCATAACGGCGACCGAAATGCCTTTCCCACTCATCCCAAACCTTCAGAATCGTTTCTTTGGAATTCACCATCGCCGCTTCCCTTGCCTTTGTCGCTTCGGCATAAATTTCCGGTAATCCCAAGGCTCCCATCGAACAAGGGTGATCAGGATGCAGCGATGCGTACGGTTGATAAATCGGCAGAAAATCATCGACCTCTTCCTGGAGAGGAAAATCCATGACCTCCACCACATGCGTCAACTGGAAGCCATCCAAGTTGACGTTGATGGGCAGCATGACATTACGGTCTTCCGCAATTTTAAACGCTTGGATCATCATATCGATCACTTCCTGTCCATTTGCCGCAAACAGGGAAATCCACCCCGTATCGCGTTGCGACATGATATCGGAATGATCGTTCCATATACTTAACGGCCCGGACAGGGATCGATTTCCCAAAGCCATGACGATGGGCAACCGCATCGAGGATGCAATGGGCATGACCTCCGCCATATAAAGCAGTCCCTGAGAACTCGTGGCGGTAAAAGCCCTCGCACCTGCACCGGAGGCCCCCATGCAGGCGCTCAGTGCCGAATGCTCCGACTCGACGCAGATAAATTCTGCGTCCAGCCTCCCCTCAGCGACTATATCCGAAAGATGTTCCGGTATATGTGTGTTGGGTGTAATCGGATAGGCAGCAATGACATCGGGCTTGCAAAGGGCAACTGCCTCGGCCGCAGCAAGCGCTATTTCCATCCCTTTACGTTCTCCCATAATCTAACCCTCCTCAACCATCTTGATGGCAAGGGGCCAGCACTCGTGGGCACAAATGCCACAACCCTTACAATAATCGAGATTCGCCTCAAAAAAACCATCTTCCCTCTCGATAATACAACCCTCAGGACAGTAGATGTAACACACCCCACATTTAATGCACTTCTCATTATCCCATATGGGACGCTGTGCCCGCCAACTGCCAGTATGGTATTGACTCGCGTTCCCGGCTTCGAAAACGATACATCCAGGGGTCACATCCTGCCAATCTTCCGGCCATTTTTTATTCGCCATGTCATTCCCTCAACTTTATTGCGTATCTCATTTAACCTTAACTTTGTCATAAGCCCGCTTCAGTGCCATCAGATTTTTCAAGGCGATACGGCCGAACCGGCGCTCCACGGGTTCTTTCAATGAATCCAAGTTGACAACACCCGTAACCTTGACCAGAGCACCCAGCATGGTCGTGTTGGTAATAGGCACCCCCAACTCTTCCCAGGCAATTTCTGTTGCATCGACTACGGCAACCGAACCGGAATAATTGAGGATTTTTTTAATTTCGGCGGCCGTCTTGGCTGTATTGACAATCAATTTGCCATCGGGCTTTAAGCCCTCTGTGAGATTAACCAATCCAATCAGTCCCTCATCGAGAACCACCACCACGTCAGGATGATAGATTCCTGACCTGATCCGGATGCGTTGCGAATCAACGCGATTGAAGGCTGCGACCGGGGCTCCACGTCTTTCCGGACCAAAACTCGGAAAGCCCTGAGCATACTTCCCTTCCCCAATGGCCGCAAGGGCAAGCAATTCAACAGACGTCACCGCCCCCTGACCTCCTCTGCCATGCCATCTTATTTCAATCATTCCCTGTCTCCCTCGTTAATCATTAACTGAACTGAGAGTAAAATTACTATAATATAAGCGATGGTTCATATTACAATTAAATTAACGTGTCAAACAAATTTTCCACCATCCGGCGACAAATCAAGCGTTTATGCTTTCATTCGACACCCGCGAAGTTCGAACACCCCAAAAGAGAATATGTATTTCCACGTTCATTTGCGGCACAAACATGTCATCCCTCAGCGAAAAAAAAGGCTTGTGAAACAAGGATGAAGGAGGGGAGAAAAACATAAGAAACCATCCGTCTAACATAGAAAATGAGGAGACTCGACAACCTTCTTCTATTGCCTTTTTGTTCAAGGGGGGATGATGGATGGTGAGAAGAGACTATAAACCATCCACCCATACGTTAACCTACTCGTTCACGGAATTACCTTCTGGTTTTCACCATCAAGAAGGAGGACTTGAGCCGGTTCTTGACGGTTGTTTTGTAAGCCGCCTTTCGCAATATCCAAACGGGCTTGCAATTCCCTTAGTTATTCACTGACAAAACGTTTGATTCTTTCCGATCATCCTAACCGCGCCAGCGTACTACTGGCAGGAGAACCAGATGTAACAATTCAGTCTATAGAATCCTTGATCTCACACCGATAAACAAATAACCATAATGCTTTGATATAGCAATATGAATGCCAAAAAAATACCAAGGTAACACCCATCACCCCCCTGAATCGTATTGGTTGTTTCCATCATTCGGTATTTCAGCGTATTACGAAAATTTATTTCTTCTTTTACGTGAGGTTTAAGTCGCTTCCGCAGTCCCGCGTAAACCAAAACCTGCCATGACTGCATTAATTGGTGTGCGGATTGTGAACCAAACCGCCTCTTTAACGATAGGCTTATTCAAATTTCAAGAGCCACCTCTACCATGCACCGCAAGGATCGTTCGCCGCGCATCCCATAAATATCCCATATTTACACCATGCCTGTCCAACCATTTGGATGGGGAACACATGGTGCGTGCGAATCCGACACATATCGTTCGATAGTCGCACATGGATTGCCGAAACCGAGGGGAGATCAGTGGACAAAGCAGCGTTGTATCCCGGGGTATCTCGTGAAGTACAAAGTAGTTCAGATAAACACAGCTTATTGACGGTAGCGCCTTATGGCCTCTTCATAAAGATCCCCCCCATGACCGTCGTTGATGACCACCAAAGGCAAATCAACCACGTCGAGACGCATGATTCCCTCCGGGCCCAAATCCCCATAGGCAACCCGTTCGGCATGGCGGACATGGCGAGCCATCAAGGCGGCGATCCCCCCCATTGCACCAAAATATACACCTTCGAAGCGCCGGATGGCATCACGAACCTCGACCGAACGCTTTCCCTTTCCGATCATGCCCTTCAACCCCATCTCTAGAAGCTTGGGTGTGAAAGGATCCATACGGCCGCTCGTCGTCGGCCCGATGGCGCCCATGGGGACGCCTGGTCTGGCCGGCGTTGGACCGGCATAAAAAATAACCGCTCCCTGTAAGGGAAAGGGCAGGGGGCAGCCCCCATCAATGGCCTCGAAAATCCTTTGATGTGCCGCATCACGTGCCGTATAGATTTCACCATTCAGCAGAATACGATCACCGGAACGGAGGGATGCGCAAAGCGCACCGGTCAAGGGCGTATGCAGAGCCAGTATGCCTTTCATTTCAGAGAATGATCTCCTTGTTCCTGGCCACATGACATTGAATGTTTACCGATACAGGAAGACTGGCAATATGACAGGGCATCATTTCGGCATGAACGGCCAGAGCGGTGACTATGCCCCCGTATCCTTGAGGACCGATTCCTGATTTATTGATTTCATACAGACTTTCCCGTTCCAATCGACGCAGCCTTGCATCCTGTTCATTGGATCGTCCAACGGGGCGAAGAAGTGCTTTTTTTGCCAACAAGGCAGACTGCTCAATGGTCCCGCCAATACCGACGCCAACAATCATCGGCGGACAGGCATTTGAACCGGCCGCTTGCACCTGTTCCGCAACGTAGCACTTGACACCCTCATAGCCGGCCGTGGGCAGCAGCATGGCCGTACCGCTCATATTTTCACTTCCGCCGCCTTTAGGCATAGCGATGATTTTCAACCGGTCCCCCGGCACGATCTCCGTGTAAATCACCGCAGGAAGGTTGTCCGTCGTATTGGCCCGGGTCAGGGGATCGCAAACCGATTTCCTAAAATAACCTTCAGCGTAAGCCTGTCGAACACCGTCCTGGATGGCCTCGCGGAGATCGCCTGCGATGAGATGTACATTCTGCCCGACTTCTAGAAAAATTACAGAAAAACCCGTGTCCTGGCAAAGGGGCAACGAAGTTGATCCTGCTATGACGGCATTCTCCAGAATCTGATCGAGTGCATGGCGTCCCAGTTCGGATATTTCTATTTTTCTCGCCTGCTTCAGCGCGGCGAGGACATCCTCTCCCAAGGCATTGTTGGCTTCCAGAAAAAGGCCTTTCACTGCATCGGTTACAGCCGAACAGGGGATATCCCTTATGCCGGACATGATCACTCCATCTCGCGCCTGAATTCCATTGATTTGGAAAGAGTCATCTGGTCGGTGTATTTCAAATCGCCACCGAGGGGAACCCCCATCGCAATCCGGGAAACTCTAACCCCTTTTCCCTTCATCATCCTGGTGATCAAAAGTGCCGTTGCCTCCCCTTGCACACTGGGATTGGTTGCAACTATAATTTCAGACACACAGTCCCTTTCAACACGAGCCACTAATTGCGGTAAATGAAGTTGTTCCGGCCCAATTCCATCAAGAGGGGACAGCGTACCGTGCAAGACATGATATGTTCCGAGGAAGGAATCGCTTTTCTCGATCGCCACCAAAGCGTCCGGGTCCTCGACCACACAAATTGTATCCGCTTCCCGGCGTGCGTCCACACATATGGCACAGAGCTCTCCCTCAGACAGGTGATAGCAACGGGAACACAATCTGATTTTTTCCTTAACCTCCATAATACTATCAGCCAGACGTTGGGCATCCTCCTTGGCATCCCGCAAGACGAAGGTGGCAAGCCTGGTAGCCGTTTTCTCGCCGACACCGGGAAGGCGACTGAATTCCTTGATCAGGCGTTGAATAGGAAAAGCATAACCGATTGTCATAAAATAGCTCCTAAAACATACCGGGAATATTGAATCCCCCCGTGACTTTCCCCATTTCCGACGCGACCATTTCCTGGGCTTTGCGCATTCCTTCATTCACTGCGGCCATGACGAGATCCTGCAACATCTCCACATCCTCTGGATCTACAACATCCTTCTCTATCTTCAGGGACAACAATTCATTCTTGCCGTTAATAACTACGGAAACCATTCCACCCCCCGCAGTGGCCTCGACAGTCCTCTTTTCCATTTCCTCCTGGATTTTGGAGATCCGTTCCTGAATTTTTTTTGCCTGCTTCATAATATTGTTCATATTCTGCATCATCGTCACCTCCTGTTTTGCATTTCCGGGCCACCGGCCAGCATCAAAAGCACTGCTGATTGACTATGTCAATTTTTGGTAAAAAGACAAGCTTGCTAAGAATCAGGATTGATTTTCACGAGAAATCACTTCTTTGACTTCCGCTCCTTCGAAGGCATCGAGAATGGTCTGCAACAATGGTTCATGCAGGGCCTCCCGCCGCATCTCCTGAATCCAATCGTTGCGTTTTGCCGATGTCTCGTTCCCACCTGAATCGTTCTCAATTTCTACCTGGAGATCTAGGGCCCCCCCGAAGCATTCGGAACACAGAAGATTCAATTTTTCCTGTTGTTGCGTCCTGATCTCTTCTAAAAAAATATAATCTTTGCTGAAACCGATTCTTAGAACCCCCTTAGCATATTCCAGGGCTTTCCCCAGATCGATTTTGGACCAAAGGGAGGGATTCTCCGCCTTGACAAAGTTTTTATAAACACCCCAAAGCGTTTCCGGATCTTCAGTCCCCGACACCGCGTAAACCCGATTAAGTGTTTCCGCTTTAGGTTGCTCGGCATTCTGGGCGCTCCAAGGCGCTTCGTATGGTTCTTGTATGGTTTCCCGTGAAGAAGGCTCCCTTATCGATTCGTGGTCGCAGCCTTTCTTCACCCCCCCGGCATCGCTTCTTTCAGGCTGAAGTAAAACAAGTTTTCTACGAAGCGCTTCCATTTTCTCGAGCATTTCGTCTACAGGAATCATGGGCGGTAAGTAGGCCATTCGAACCACTGTTTGTTCTATATGCAAACGAGGATTCAGGCTCCTCCGAATATTTTCCTCATCCGCCATAAGGATATCGAGAAGCCGCAGCAGAGTCTCACGCGATACACCGACGGTCTGGTCACGAAGGCGCCCTATATCCTGTTCCGAAAGATCTGCCAGCAGGTGTTCCGTATCGGTGATCCTGATCAAGAGCAGGTTCCGGAATTGCCCCTGAAGCAGCTGATAAAAATGGGCCATATCGACTCCGGCAAAGTATGCTTCCTCCACGACATCTAGGGCTGCCGACGCATCTCTGGTCAGCACAGCGTGGGAAAGCTGGAAGAGAAACTGACGGTCCGAAAGTCCGAGCAATTCTTCTATCGCCTCATCCGAAATCGTTTCACCCGCATAGGAAATCACCCGGTCGAAAATACTCTGTGCATCGCGCATTCCCCCATCCGCAGCTTCCGCGATCCAGATCAGACCGTTTTCGCTGACGGTTATAGACTCCGCCACCGCGATTTTTTTGAGTTGAGACGCAATCTGGCGAACCGATAATCGACGGAAATCATAACGCTGACATCGGGAAAGAATGGTCGGCGGTATTTTCTGGGTTTCTGTAGTGGCAAAGATGAAAACCACATGGGATGGAGGTTCTTCCAAAGTTTTCAGCAGAGCATTGAAAGCTTCCCGGGTCAACATGTGAACTTCATCGATGATGTAGATCTTGTAACGCGTTGAGACAGGTAAAAAACGGACGTTTTCTCTTAGGTCTCTTATTTCATCGATGCCGCGGTTTGAGGCCCCGTCAATCTCCAACACATCCATGGCGACCCCTTCCGTAATTTCACGACAAGACGTGCAGACCTGGCATGGCGAGTCCGTCATCCCTGTTTCACAATTAAGAGATTTGGCAAGAATCCGGGCAATCGACGTTTTCCCTACTCCGCGGGGACCGCTGAAAAGAAAAGCATGAGCGATGCGGTTTTGGCAAATTGCATTCCGCAACGTCGTGACGACATGATCCTGCCCGGCAACCTCCTCAAAACATTGAGGTCTCCATTTTCGAGCCAGAACCAGATATTCCATATACGAACCTCAGCATGGATGGGGTTGCGCCCAAACGAATAGACACTTGAAAAGGGCGGAAATGCGGGGAATCTTCCTTTGGTATCCTTCAAAGACTGCTTCGCTTTTGCAGGGGGCTGTTTAAGAGCACATTTTCCGCATTACCAGATTGTGGGTTTTCTTTTTATCTATCATTAAAGATAGCCAGGCTGATCCGCAGCACACGCCGGTAATTGCTGCCGCTGCTTCCTTCCGGATCTGACGGGGTTCACAATCCTTCGTTGCGCGGGGCCCGGCTATCTGAGCGGAGTCCTTTGCTTTTCAAGCACCCGATATAAAAGCAACGGACCATGTTCGCAAAACCCTCTCTATCACTGTGAATACTGAATGGCGGAGAGAGGGGGATTCGAACCCCCGGTACACCTTTGTGGGCATACACACGATTTCCAGTCGTGCTCCTTCAGCCTCTCGGACATCTCTCCAATATGGGGAAATTGAAACACAAAAACCATCCAATTGTACAGCATTGTCTGCGTTATCAGGTATTCCTGAAATTGCTTCCACCCGTTCTGCTACATAACGTCAACATGACAGTGGCGGAGAGAGGGGGATTCGAACCCCCGTGGGAGCTTTTGGCCCCCAAATCGATTTCGAGTCGATCCCGTTACGACCACTTCGGTATCTCTCCGCATTAACCCCCTGCATCCAAACCAATATCCGCTATTACTCTTTTCTCCCGAAAAAATCTACTCAAAATTTCTCCACAGGCTTCTTTCAGGACACCGCTTCTCACTTCCGTGCGATGATTCAGCCTATGATCCTGAAGCACTCTATAGAGCGTGCAAACAGCACCCGCCTTCAAATCAAAGGCACCAAAGACGACCCTTGCAAGCCTTGCTTGAAGAATGGCTCCCGCACACATTAAACAGGGTTCCAGAGTTACGTATAGCGTGACACCCGGCAATCGGTAATTCACCCTTTTTTCACATGCGCTCCTGAGTGCAAGAATTTCTGCATGCCCTGTCGGATCCGCAAGCGCCATGACACGATTGTGACTCCGGGCAATAATCTTATCTCCCAGAGTTAAAATTGCACCGACCGGCACTTCCCCCTCACCATAGGCGTGTCCCGCCTCCTCCAAGGCCAAAGTCATCATTTGCCGATCCAGCTCAACCATAGCGTCCCTTCATCGTGCAAAAATGATTTGCTCCGTTTCCTCTACAGATATTACCAAATATCATTTCACCTGTTTCTCAACGCAATGGGCCGAGTTCATTTGTGGGGCATAATATATGCATAATACACGTTAATTGTGAAAATCTTCATAAAACAGACCGCCAGATGATCATACAGGGATTAACAGGTTGAATTAGTCCATTTTTATTTTTATACTACAATCGAAAGGAATTCAGGGCAATGATAACCAACAAGATTCTTTTTCTTTCCGTTGTCGGGTCACTTTTTCTCCACGGATTGGCTCTCTGCATGACAGGAATCGTTCAGATGAGGCAGACCATCCCGGAAGCAAAAATTCTCATGGTTGACCTGGAAGGAGAATGGATCGAAAAGGAGAAAAACCAACCAACCACCATCATGGAATCGCTAAAGAAGAAAACAGAACTTCCTGCTATCAAACAACAAGGAAACAGTCGGCCCCTGGAAGGCAAGAAGGAAGATACTGTTGATCTTGGCAATCTTGTCAATACCCACTACAAGCCATACCTTGTCAAAATCAAGAAAAGAATCGAACGATTCTGGGGTTATCCATCGGCCGCAGCGGCCAGACGAATCGAAGGGACGGCCATGATATTATTTTCCGTCGCCGCAGACGGCGCATTGGACAGCATTATGATCACCACCTCATCCGGCTCTGCTTTGCTGGATCAGGGCACAATCTCCGCAATCCAGTCAGCTTCGCCATTCGAACCCCTGCCGCCTGCTTATGGCCTCTCAAAATTGAATATTCAAGCGTCCTTTGCATACAACCTATCGAATTAAAATCAAATATCCACTATTCGCTATGTTTGGGAGAGAATTTCTAAAAGATGACTGTTGACTTCAACCAGATGGTCCCGAAGATCGGTCTGATCCACCCAAGGCTTGGATTCAATCTGCTTCGTTCGATCGCGAAGCGTCGCCATTTTTGATTCCATATCAGATAAGAGATAATTCCAATCAATCCGAGGTGAGGCTTTTCCCGGAAATTCCGCATACGTTGCTTCCCTGCCGGCAACAAGCACGGACTCTTCCAGGTAATCCGGGATGTGGACCTTGAAGCCGAACCGCTTCACGATCAACTCAGCCAAAATCTGCTGGGCTTCATATTCACCATGAATCAGGAAGATCTGCATTTCCTGATTTCCGAAATGACCAATCCAGTCTAGAAGCTGACTTTGACCTGCGTGGGAGGAGAACCTATTGATCGTGAATATTTTTGCTTTTACAGCAATATCTTCATTGAAGATTTTTACCTTCTCGGCACCATCAACGATCCTTCTGCCCGTCGTACCTTGGGCTTGAAATCCGGCAAAGACAATACTGGCCCCGGGCCGCCAAAGGTTGTGGCGCAGGTGATGCTTGATACGGCCGGCATTGGCCATACCACTGGCGGAAATAACAACGGCCGGCCCCATTAAATTAATGGCCATGGATTCCTGTGTTGAAAGCGTGCATCGCATCTGGGGCAGCTTCAGGGGGTTTTCTCCTTTCTGAATCCTGTCATGGGTTTCTTCATCAAAATATCCCTGCCAGCGCTGGAATACCTCGGTTGCCCGAATTGCCAAAGGGCTGTCGATAATGACCGGTAAATCGGGAGGAAGCCGACCATCCATGGAAAGGAGGTGAAGCGAATAAATCATCTCTTGGGTTCTTTGAACGGCAAAAGACGGAATAATCACTTTTTCACCCTGTTCATAGCTGTAAGCAATGGCTTCAGCTAACTCATCCAGGCTCTCTTTATCGCTTTTATGATCACGGTTCCCATACGTCGATTCAACAAGAAGAAAGTCCGCCTCTGTTATAACCGAAGGATCATTCACCAACAGTTGATCCGGGCGTCCCACGTCACCGGAAAAGACAAGTTTCGAGGTTTTTCCCTGATCATTCACCCATAATTCAATATGGGCAGCCCCAAGGATATGTCCGGCATCCAGTAAATTGACCTTGATATCCGAACAGGGCTCAAAAACTTCATTGTAGCCAACGGTCTTAATCAGTGGATAGGTTTTTTCCGCATCGGCTTGTGTGTAGAGGGGTTCTATTCTTTCGTCTCCATGACGAAGCCGTCTTTTCGTTTTCCAAAACGCTTCCATCTCCTGGATATGAGCGCTGTCCAGAAGCATTATTTTCAGAAGGTCTTTGGTCGGTGGCGTTGTGTAAATTGGACCGCGGAAACCTTTCTGAACCAGCCGAGGCAGCAATCCCGAATGGTCGATATGGGCATGGGTGATAACTATGAACTCGATATGCTCGGGATCATAGATACCCATATCCCAGTTTCTTTTCTCGATTTCCTCATTTCCCTGATACATACCGCAGTCTATGGCAAACCGATGTCCCGCAACCTCCAGAATATAACAGGACCCCGTGACTGTTCTTGCAGCACCCGCAAACTTGATCTTCATTAATACTGCCCCCGTCCTATGAGAATAGCAGAACTTTGTGAACCTGCTTACTGCATCTATGGAAAAAATGCAATGACAAGCCATCCCTCCAATACGGGATCAATCACAGATTGGGTTTTCCATGATCCATCACGGATAAAGAAGGACTATGCGTGACCCATTATTTCCTTGACAATATGGCCTCCATATTCAATATTTTACGGGACCTTTTCGTTAGATCATCTCAGACATGAGCAGGTTTCGCGAAAAGCGGTATTGCAGGATCCATCATTGGAGTGGGTATCAAATCGCGACTGAGCCTCATCCGATAGAAAAACGCTTCTAAATGGGGGTTGTAGCAACCGTCTGCAAAAAAAGCACATAAGGCTTGGTCTTTAATTTGATGGCCAAACTAATTTGAGAAAAAAGAGAACCGGACATGATAGCAAACACAGATCGGGTATCGATTGTCGCAGCCGTTATTCTGGGTATCTTTTTATTTGCTGGTCTTGCGACAGGAGGATATTTTATCGGCAAGGGGACCGCACGCTTCAAATCGGAATCCCGTACTGTCACCGTCAAGGGCCTAATAGAAAAAGAGGTCAAGGCAGACAAGGCCGTCTGGGTGCTTACGTTTCGCCGGGCTGGTGATGATTTACAGGAAGCCCACTCTCTGATCAGTATCGACCGAGAAGCAGCCATAGCATTTTTGAAGGCTCAAGGCTTCAAGGATGAGGAAATAGGTCGCCAACCCACACGCACAATCGATAAATTCGCTCGTGAATACGGTCAAGCCAATGAAAAATTCCGTTATCTCGTCAACGGTTCTCTGGTCGTCACAACCAAAAACGTCGATTTGGTAACCAAAGCCTTGGGAGAAACCGAGGCTCTCCTGCAATCCGGCATCATTTTAGATGGAATCCCCGATAGTGGCACGGCCAACCCTCGCTATATCGTCAGTTCATTTAATGAATTGCGCCCAAAACTCCTGGCCGACGCAACGAAAAACGCCCGGGCAACAGCCCAGCAATTTGCGGCTGATTCAGGAACCCAGATCGGACGAATTCGCTCTGCCAACCAGGGTATGATCCAGATTTTCGGATCCGACGGAAACGATGAATCCGCCTCCTACAGTCCGACCAGTACCCCTCTGAAAAAAATTCGTGTTGTCAGTACTTTCGATTTTGAATTGATATGATGTGTAGGAAAATCTGCCGCTGTTCACGGTTTATCAGGATAAATTATTGAATCGGTTCCTTTCCCGGGAGCAAGTTCACAAATACCTATCGCGTATTTCACTCCCCTTGTAATCACTCATGAAGAAGCGTTTAAAATTTCTGTTTGTGGCGAGAGAAGCAAGAAGTGCCTTTACCAAATTCTGGGTCTTGTCCAGCAGAGTGGGCACATACAGTTTGCGGGAAAAGCCATCAATTACAGTTGACCTGTAAATAGCCATAGACTAACCATCCGTTTATATTCCACCCATGCTCCCGGACAACTGACGGGGGCCCACGCCGCTGGGGCCGATTATGCGGGGGTGGGGCCGCTTTACGAAACGAACACCAAAGAGGACGTCATGGCCCCGGTGGGGCTGGCCTACCTGG
>JAAYKM010000058.1 GCA_012522415.1 Deltaproteobacteria bacterium
AGCTCCCTGATTTCTTCGTCCGTCATCCTGACATCAAAATAGTCTTCAAAGTGCTTTCGGATACGATTGATATATTCCTGTTTTCCCTCGACAAGACCATCTTGCAATTTGCCTTTGCTTCCTGGGGGCTGGGTGATTTCCTCGGCGATGATCGCGAAAAGCTGAATCGTCTTCGCCTGGAGAGAATATGATAAATCCGGATCATAATCAAAAATACCCGGAGTAAGTCTGAGGATGTCAGATTTTTTGGTCGCAGTGGCCAGCTTTTCTTCCACAAGGAAATCGCGATCGGCTTTGATATCGTCAACAGCAACGGTACCGACTTTATGCTCGGATTGTGCGGCAAAGAAGGATGGTGAAATAAGAACACCGAAGATTAAAGTCAGCAAAATGAGCACAAAAATTTCCTTAATCAACTCTCCGGCGGTTTTGCCCTGGAAATAATCTTTGAGATTATGTGCAATGTTGCTGTTTAATTTTTTGGGGGTCAAATCCAGCTTTATCATTTGCTTTTAAGCTTTATGCTCTTCGTGACTGGTCAAGGTGATTGTAAGCGCGGATCACCTCCTGAACAAGGGGATGCCTGACGATGTCCTGATCGGAAAAATGAATAAACTTGATTTCCTTGATGTGGCTGAGAATTTTTTCAGCTTCGACCAAACCGGATATCCTGTCAAAGGGTAGATCAATCTGGGTCACATCTCCGGTGATGATGGCTTTGGATCCAAAACCAAGGCGTGTCAGAAACATTTTCATCTGTTCCGAGGTTGTATTTTGAGCCTCGTCCAGAATGACAAAGGAGTCATTCAGTGTTCTTCCCCTCATGAAAGCCAACGGGGCAACCTCAATAATTCCCCTGTTGATCAGATTTGTTGCTTTTTCTGAATCCATCATATCGAAGAGGGCGTCATAAAGGGGGCGAAGGTAAGGATTGACTTTTTCGGAAAGGTCACCGGGCAAGAATCCCAGTTTTTCACCCGCTTCTACGGCGGGCCGGGTCAAAACGATACGGCTGAATTCCTTTGCAAGCAGACAGGATATGGCAACGGCCATGGCCAGATAAGTCTTCCCCGTACCTGCAGGCCCGATGGAAAAAACCATGTCATGATTTCTGATGGCCTCAATATAACGTTTCTGGTTGATTGTTTTGGGTGTGATCAGCTTTTTTTTGGCCGAAATAAAAACCGTGTCCAGGAATATTTTTTTCAGGTCGACGGAATGATCCCTCTTCAGGATACGATGTGCGTAATTGATATCCGTGGGGTGGACAGGATATCCATTTTGGATCATGAGATAAAGTTGCCGCAACAAGGACGAAGACATTCTGACCGAGTCGCCATCACCCTGTATAAGAGCCTGATTCCCTCTGATGGCAATTTTTGCATGGGACAACTTTTCAATCAGTTTGATATTCCCGTCGTGTTCGCCGAGCAAAAGCTTCAAATCGTGATTGTTATCGAAACCTATTGTCTCACTTGCCGTTGATCCAGGACCATTCATGGGTGCGATGTTTTGAATCTCCTTATGGAAAATAGTGATAAAACTTTTCGTTTCATGGTTTTGCCTTTAATTTTACAATGAGATGATGTGACTTGCAATTTTTCTTATCATGATCCTGAAAGCCTATAAAAGGAAAAGGCCGCGACCCCTTCGAAGAGCCAGCTTTCATCCGGAGGATGGCTGATCTGCTTTTTTCAGTTGATCGTGCTTTAGGTGGTCGTCAGCTTCTCCCCGATTCCCGAATAAAAAAACCGCCTCATTACAATAAGGCGGCTTGATAAAAAAGGCTGGGAGATATCAAGGTTTAACCAGCATGACCGTGGATTTTGACCCTTTGAGAACATTTCTGGAGACGCTGCCCATAAGTTGTTTCAGGATGCCCGTTTTCCCGTGTGAAGCGATGACAATCAGGTCGATCTTCTTGGCTTTCTCTTCGGCCAGTATGACCTCGGAAGGGTTTCCCGTCTTGACATCATAGGAAACATCGATTTTCTTCGATTTGACAATGGTGTCCGTCTCTCCTTTTAGCTTCTCTTTGGATGCCTTGAGGCTATCTTTTTCCAGTTGTTTGACAACCTCCCCGCTAAGGCAATAATCTGCCGCGCATTGTTGCACATGTTCGGCAATGACGTGGAGCAGGTAAATTTTCGAACCATGTTGTTCGGCGATATCAACCGCTTTCTTTAATGCTGCATCTGAAAATTTCGAAAAATCTGTCGGGACGAGAATCTTTTTTGGTGCGAACATAATGTACTCTCCTTTCAAAATTTCCATTAATTTTATAGGATTTAAAACAGGCTGTCAATTTTTTATATGTAAATCCCGCTTTCCACCATTGAGGATTTCGTTCTCCGGCAACTGTTCGAACATGTTTTGTGTCATTTCGATGGTGTGCCGCCTGTAAACCACTTCAACAAGAAATTTTGAGGGGATTTCTGACGAATGGGTTGATTTATATGGATTCTCTTTATATAGACGGATACTTAAACCGGTGTAAAAAAATTAACATGGGTGACAAAACGGATCTTTCGGGGCGGCAAAAAAGTGTTAAAAAAAACGGGCAAATGGATAAAGAGGGGTGCGGCCATCTTGTGTGCCGGGTTTTTGGCCAGCATCCTTGTGTATTTTTTTTATCCTGATGTTACCAGACTAAAAATGCAAAATCCGAAGACCACGGCTTTCATGGAACAGCGAAAGGGAGAATGGGAAGAGAAGGGCAGGAAAATCAAAATCAAGCATAGGTGGGTCCCTTTAAGCCGTGTATCCCCCTATGTTACCAAAGCCGTCATCATCGCCGAGGACGATAAATTTTGGTCTCATGAGGGTTTTGATTTCGAGGCGATTCAGAAGGCTATCGAGAAAGATTTGAAGAAAAAAAGGTTCAAGGCGGGGGGGAGTACGATCAGCCAGCAACTCTCGAAGAATCTCTATCTGTCACCATCCAAAAACCCTGTTCGAAAGATAAAGGAAGCGATACTGACCTGGCGCCTTGAAAAAGCCCTTTCGAAAAGAAGAATTATTGAATTGTATGTCAATTTGGTCGAGTGGGGAGAGGGAATTTTCGGTATAGAGGCGGCATCACAACACTATTTCAAAAAGAGCGCCGTTTCCCTGTCGGCCTATGAAGCGGCACGCCTCGCGGCCGTGCTGCCAAATCCCCGTCGTTTCAACGCCGCAGGAGATTCTCGTTACGTTCAAAAAAAGGCGGATCTGATTTACCGAATCATGATCAGGCGGGGGATTGTGATTCCCGAATATGACGAGATTATGAGCCAACCCGATGACATGATTACGGAAGAATCCGAGGGCATGGAAGATGGTATTGAAACCGATGATATCAATACAGAGGAAAATCCCGAGATGCCGGAGGAGGGCGACGAGTCCGGGTCAAATGAGCGTGTAGAGCCTTCCGTCGTGCCGGATCTTTCGGAGATGGCCGATCCCTCCCCAATTTAGACATCCGATGCTGGGCTAGGGGTGCGGATAAGCGCTTTTCCCATTGCATCCAGCATTTCCAGGGGTGGGCGATCACAGAAGATACCGGATTTCCCTTCGTTCTCTGGCGCCATCCCGCGGAGGAAACAGTAGTAAATTCCGCCGAAATGTTCATCATAATCGTATTTCGGAATGCGAAGAGCCAGATATCGGTGCAGGACCAGGGCGTAAAGGTGATACTGAATGAAATAAAACCCTTCGTCCATCACCTTCCACAGTCGGTCGCGGGAGTAGTTCTGTGGCCGGTTACCGAGATAGTTCGACTTCCAGTCCAGAAGATAAAAGCGCCCGTTGTACCGGAAAATCAAATCGATGAAGCCTTTTAAATAACCCTCGAGAGGGCTGAATTGAAGCCGTTCCAAGCAGCGGAGGCGGGGGCCCTCTGACAGCGCTGACTCGGGCATGGCCGCTCCCTTGTGGAAGAGGTCGGCAAGACCATTGCTGGAGATTGGTTTCAGGGGAAAATAAAATTCCACTTCGTTTCTCCTGTCTTCGGGTCGTATTCGTGACAGGGTCAGATGATCGTGGCCACCATTGAAAAGGGGGAATGGCGCTGTTGTGACCTTTTCGCTCATATCCTGTAAAACCGTCAGCCATTTCAGGTCATAACCGTATCGGCCGAGTGTTTTTTCGATGATTTCCTGCGTAAGGGCGGAGTTGTTTCCCCTGTAATCGATTTTCTCAAGGATTTCGTGAAGGAGGATACCCGAACGTGTCCCGCCGGGAAAACCGTAGAAGTCAAGTTGCGCCGAGTCGGATGGCGATTTAACCGGAGACTCCTCCTCCGGCTCGGGTTTCATTTCCCATTGTGAAATGAAGTCATCGTCAATTCGACTGAGGCGGTCTTCACGGGTTGATGTCAGGAGCGTGTAGCTCGCCACACGCCAGGTTGTATCGATTTTCCCCATGAATCGGCGGCAGAAGAACGGGTCCCTTACCGCCTCAGGGTAACGGGGTTTTTCCCGAATTTCCGGAAGGGCCTGGCTCTCGATGGCGTCAGGTGCCAAAGCGACGATGGATTGAATATCCCGTCGAAAATCCCCATGACTCAAATTGCGAAAGCGTTCCTGGACGGCCCTGACCAAATCACCTTCTTCGAGGTCGGGGGGTTGATGAAAAAGATACACGGGCGCAGACCGTTGAAGGTAGGACATGCGTCCCCAGATAAAATAGACACGATGCCGTGCCCGGCTGAGGGCGACATAGAGAAGTCGAATGTCTTCCGCCAGGCATTCTTCCTCGTGGAGACGACGATGTTCTGTAAATTTCTCTGAGCCGAAATCAAGAATCGGCGCGAAGGATCGATCCGGATCGTGGTACAGGAGGTAGTCTTCCTTTTTCCTGCCGCCACCGCTGCCCCAGGAAAAAGGGCAGAAGACGATCGGATATTCCAGACCTTTGCTTTTGTGAATGGTGACCACCTGTACCACCTTTGCGTCCCGGTCGAGGCGTAATTCGTATTCTTCCGGTTGTGTGTCCGTCGTTTGGATCTGGTCATCAAGCCATTTGATCAGGCCGTGCATCGTCAAGTGTTCAGACCTTTCAGCCTGGTGGAGGAGCTCTCCGATATGAAGCAGGTTGGTCAGGCGGCGTTCCCCGTCCACTTTTTTTAAAATTTTAGAGGGAAGATGTTCGTTGTCGAGAAAGGATCGGAACATCCGGATGAAACCAAGGATATCCCACAAGGCGTGAAAACGGTGAAACCGGCGCAGAATTTCTTCCCAGGCGAATTCGTCAAGGGACAGATTATGAATATCGTTGCCGGTCATCCCTATAATATCCGTGACCAGGGCGGCGCGGAGTAAAAACGGGTTAGCCGGTTCCGCGAGCGCACAGAGAATTCGTCGGACGTCTTCCGCCTCCGAGGTGTGAAAAACACTGTTTGGCGAGGATATGACATGGGGTATGTTCAAATCGATCAGGGCGTTACGCATGATCGTCACTTCCCCGTTTGTCCGGACGAGAATTGCTATATCCGCGGCTTCGACGGGTTTTTCACCGATCAGTGCCCGTCCTTCCCGCCCCAAGCGGAGGAGGCGGGCAATTTCAGAAGCGACGGCGGCAGCAACACGGGGATATTGTTTTGTTTTGGCTAAACCCTTTTGGCCTTGCCTATCTTTCGGCAATACCTCATTTGGATTCGCTTCCGATTCTTCCGGAATGATCCACCAATGAAACGGCGTTTCTCTGTGCCCGTCGATAGTCAGCGTAGCCCGATCGGGCCTTCCAGCCGCCGAGACGGGAAAATAACGGATTTCCTTGTTGAGAAACGGGTTTCGCGGGGTGCCGAACAGGACATTCAGCGCCGACAGGAGATCCGGCTCGGAGCGCCAGTTCTCTTTCAAGGTATAGACATGGTCCATAGATCGGGCAGCCTCAATATAGGCAAAGATGTCCGCTCCTCGAAAGGCGTAGATTGCCTGCTTCGGGTCACCGATGACGAAAACGGGTCTTCGTTCCTCCAGTTCATTTTCGAGAAAAAGAGCTTTGAAAATCGCATACTGAACGGGATCCGTGTCCTGAAATTCATCGATCAGGACAGCCTGAAACCGGGTGCGGATTTTCCCGGCGAGACGGAGTCCCTTTTCGCTATGGAGTGCGCCGTGAAGGTCATTCAGCAGGTCATCATACGTAAGAACATTTACGCTTTTTTTCCTCAGAGATAATTCCATCTGTCCCTGGCGGACAATTTTCCTGCTCAAACAATGCAAGTGGACGTCGAACAATTGCGAGAGCGAAGCGACGTGATCCAGAAGTTGTTCCACTAGGTCGAAGAAGGGGTGTTCCGGTGGAGGATACCCTTTCCTGGTGTTTGCCTCAATTTTCTTGGTGCTGACTTTTTCTAGGTCGGGGGGCAAGATAAAACCTTGTTTTTTCTGCCTGAAAAACGCGTCAAGACTGCCCAGGATCTTATCCGTTTTTTTACCGAATACTGTGGCTTTGAGCCCTGGCTGACCCAGAAGTTTCGCGACGGTTGCCTTTTCCTTCTCCCAAAGCTGACTTGTTTGTCTCAGGAGGCTATGGAAGCGTCCGATTTCCGATTCCAGAAGAGCCGTATCGGGCTGGGGGAATTCGGGGATAATGGTTGCCGTTGCATGGAGGCCAACCTCTTTCAATAGGGCAAGATAATGGTCGGGGCTCATCTTTTTTTCAAGGCAGTAGGCTACGAATTCTGGCGCTGCCGTGTAGAAGTGCCTCCGCCAGAAGTCCCGGGCGAATTCCCGTTTAACGGCATCTTCATCGGGTAGCAGGTCCATTTCGAATAGCGACCCGCTCTCGAAGGCATATTCCCGGAGCATGCGATGGCAGAAACCATGGATGGTATGGATGGCCGCCTCATCGAAATCCCGAATGGCCGCCCTCAGGAGACGGCGCGCTGTATCTTCCCGTCCCGACAGAAGTATTTTGTGGATGAGGCCGGCGACGAAGGTATCTTGACTTTCCCGGGCTAGAAGGTCTCGTTCCGTTAAAACGAGGAGACGACGAATACGGTCCCGTAATTCATCCGTTGCGGCAATGGTATAGGTCACGACAAGAATATCGCGGACCGTGAGCTCCTTTTCCAGGATGAGACGAACGAACAGTCCCACGATATTATAGGTCTTTCCCGTTCCCGCACTGGCTTCGATGAGATTGGAACCCTCAAGGGGCGTGTTGAGAAGGTCGAAAACTTTCATAGATCATCCGGGGAAAGGCCGGCTGGCGAAGATTGCATTATAGGCTTAGTTGGAGTGAATCCGTAACGCCCAGGGCATCGTAAATCTTAAGCGTCGCTTTTGACTGGTTCAGCGTATAAAAATGAACCCCCTGGACACCGCTATCAATCAAATCCCGGATCTGTTCCGTAGCCCAGTGGATACCCACATTTTCTACGTACTTGTCATCCTGAGCCCGGTAGACCGCCTTCAGGAGACGGGCAGGGATTCTCGCTCCCGCGGCGAGTTCCGCCATACGCAGCATGCTTTTGCTGGAAGTGATCGGCATGATCCCCGCGACAATGGGAATGTGAATATGGGCCAGGGCACAGCGTTCGCAGAAATCATAAAAGTCTCTGTTATCGAAGAAAAGTTGTGTACAGATGTAATCGGCGCCGGCATCCACTTTTTCTTTTAGATAGTCCATTTCTTTGAGCCGGTTCGGTGTTTCCGGATGGCCTTCGGGGTAACCGGCGACGCCGATTCCGAAGGCGGGGAAATGCTTCTTGATGAAAGCAACCAGTTCCACAGCGCGGCCGAAACCGCCGGCACACCTTTCAAAACAGTCCTGTCCCGCCGGAGGGTCACCCCGGAGGGCCATGATATTCATGATCCCCGTATCATGATAGCGCGTTAGTATTTCTAGTATTTCGTCCTGGTTGGATCCCACACAGGTGAGGTGCGATGCGACGGTCAGGTTCGTTTCCTGGCTGATTCGCAATACCAGGTCATGGGTCAGTTCCCGGGTCGATCCTCCGGCACCATAGGTGACGCTGACGTAGGAGGGTTTCAGCGGAATGAGATCGCGGACGGTCTGGTAAAGACGTTCCGCACCCCGGCGATCTTTAGGCGGGAAAAATTCAAAGCTGAAACTTATTCTCTGGCTGCGGAGAATATGGGATATGTGCATATTGACGATCCTTTTGACGAAAACGCCCTCTTCTTTTCGCACAACGACCGGGCAAGGTCAAGTTTGAATCTCCGGCGATACATCCGGGGGAGGTTGATCAGCTGGACGAAAACGATCGACTAAATCTTCATTTGCAGGTGAAATGATTTTCGCCGCATCACCGGATGATAGGATTGTTTCGACTGGGCCAGACCATCCAGGCCCATGTCACATTCCTTGTTGATGAGTTCATAGCCCGCAAACAGTTGTTTGGCACATTCACGATCCAGATAAGGATAAAGCCCCACAATATCAGGAAAAGCTTTCTCAAAAGTCAGATTGGCCATGTTTTCCGACAGGGGCGTGCGAATGGCGAAAGCACTCACGACACCATCGATGCGCACCAAAAGCCCCTCCACCTCCAGTTCATCAAAATGATTGAGCATATTGACAGCCGCCTGTTTCTCGCAGGCAAGACTCTCGTTTTCAGCCATGCTGCAGATGTAATAGCGGCACCAGGCTTCGATGAAAGCCACGCATTCCCCGGCATTTTGTGCTGTGATCGCTTCCAGAGTATGTCGATCCCCGTTATTATTGAGAAAGCGGGTAATCCAGTTACGCTTGTTGGCGTAGCGGTTGCCTTTCAGCAGGGCAAGGTCCGTTGTCTTATAAATATAATCTTCATATGCCCTTTGCTCGGTACAGATAAAATAGTGGGATAATTCCTTGAGGCCGTGTTGCAGGACATATTCTTCCGGGACATAATGAAATGTCGAAAATCCAAGCTCTCGGGCGATACGGCAGAGCACTTTGGGTGAAGCGTCCCAACCTGGTGCAATTGGTAGAATCAAGTGGTTTTCTTCCGGTCGGGGCGTACAGAAGGCGCCGATTAGGAGAATCTGATCCCGCACTTGAAAGACCGGTCTGTAGATTTCGTTGCTCCAGGCGATTAAGGAGGGTAGCGAATAGACCGACAACAGATGGGGCTGTCCTTCAAAAAAGGGTTTCAATCTGGGATAATCTGCGGGTGTCAGGGTCTGCATGGTCACGATTTGTTCTTGAGAAGCATGGGCGTCGAATTGTCCATGATGTCGAAACCCATGGGGCTGTAGAAAGTTTTGGTATTGCGTCCCGCAATGAGCCCGATCCACCTGATTTCATCCCGTTTCAGACGGTCGAGCAAGCGATTTACAATTTCATGGCCGATTCCGCGATGCCTCCATTCCGGGTGCACAGTCAGATCCTGAATATAAGCGTCATGGGCACGATCGCTGATTGCCCGTCCCATTCCGATAACATGATCGTTACGGATAGCCAAAAGAAAACAATGGCTGCCGTTTATGATTTTCAGGACCAATTCCGTGTCATCACATTCTTCCGACCACCAGGATGCATATCTATAAAGATCAATGATTTCTTTCAAGTATGCGTTTTTAACTGTAGATGCAAATTGGTACTCAATCATTTTTCAATCGGGCCATGAGATTTACGAAACGTCACAGATAAACCTTGGAAATAAGGATGTTTATCGCACAACAATGCGGTTTTCGTCAAGGTTTAACTCTGGCCGGCAATCGGGTATGTTTTGAAGAACAAGGAGGTTCACCGTTTTCCCCTGTCGGGTCTGCCGAATTGAGCGGAATGTGCAGCATCATACCCTGTGTTTTATTGGTCAACGGATCATCTTAGAAACTTTTGAGATCTTCTCCGTGTACGCAGAAAAACGGGCTACTCAGAAGGATAAACGTGTCCGGGAATTCTCCGTGTTGTCAAATGGTCCGGTGTCTGGCCCATAGGGATTTGATGGGAGCGGAACCATTCGCCAGGTACTTTTCAAATTCTTTTTTAAACGAAGTCTGATCGACGTAGAGGATGGCATGCCAGCCTTTCTTGTCCGCCCTTTCCACGTGCCCCGGATCGTCGTCTATAAAAAGAATCCGGTGAGGGGGCAACTGGAGGTATTGGGCAATATCGTCGAACAGAGTGGCGTCCCGTTTCCCTTTGCCCATGTGATAGCTGTTGAAAACATGATCGAACCATCGGAAAAAGTCATAACGGGCGTTCAGAGTATCCAGCATTTCCGTCTGGTCGCTGAGAATGCCGACCGTTATCCCTGCCTCTCCGAGTCCTTTTACAAGTTCGATCATCCAGTCACGCGGAATGAAGTGGGAAAGGATTTTACGGATAATCGAGGCATCATCGTCCTTGATTCCCGTCTTTTCCCTCAGAGCCGACCAGAAAGGATGGGCTGTGCATTTTCCAAGAATATAGCCGGTCTCATAAATTGTATCGGCCGCTGTTTTGAGAAAGGTCCCGGGGTCCAGCCCGTTTGCTCTTGCGATCATATCGAGTCCTTCCTTCCAGCCTTCTTCCGCGATGACACCGCCGAAATCAAACAGCACCGCCTCAATTTTAACGGTCCTATAAAAAAATGCTTTTTTTAGCAGGCGCATGACGTCGTGATATATTGCCTGGTCTTTACTGGCTCGGGGCCCCGCCACGTTCAAAATCTGGATGGGATGGCTGTCAAGCCAGCGGGAGAGCAGCGCCGCGGCGTTCAACAGGGTGTAATGATCCAAATCGATATGAAGCCAGAGGCGCTGGTGACGTTTGGCATACTGTCTGGTCAGACGCGAACCTCCCGTGAGTTTTCCATGAGAAACGATCAGGGTGGCGTCGGCATCAAGAACGTTCTGTTCGGTCCTCGCCGCGTAACTTCTACGTGGCATTTCCTGAACGTGGTATCGCCGGGGAAGCGGTCCCGCTTCAGTCAGGCGTCCCTTGGGCACCCAGCCGCCGTGGGGGATGCCGTGCCGGATGGCAAAATCCAATGCGGCACGGTCTGCTCCTGTTTGTCCACCCGAGATAATTTTTGTAAACTTCATGATGCTCTGTTGCTTCTCCAAGTGAAAAATGATGCCGCTTCGTCTTCCCGAAAAGGGGACGAAACCACTTCCAAAAATTGTTGTCCCTCGTTTTCCGGTCCTCTTCCCGGAAACATAAGGGAGCCAGATCGGTGCCGTGGCCGGTCCCCGGTTTCGCCATCGAGAAGTCCCGTAACGATGACATGATCTGTGAACCCGTACCTGATGAATATTTTCTCAAGTCCGGGCGGGCGGGGGTTATGGGCAACCCATCAGGCTCCCCGTAACGATTGGTATATACGTCCTGTCAAGGCGTTCGAATGACTCGAAACATATCCGCCCGTTCATCTACTGGATGATCTTTACGATAACCGGATCGTGGCGTTCGGCAGCGAGCGGAATTTCCAGCGGATAGCCGATCGTGATCGGGGCGATGATTCGGTAATCTTTGGGAATACCCATATCGTCGATTATTCTCTGATCGCGGATGTGTGTGCCCAGACCTATCCAGCAGGTTCCCAGTTTTCTCGCAGTGGCGGAAAACATGATATAGGCCGCTGTCAGGGCGCCGTCCACATCGATTAGCGAGGCCCCCATCGATCCCACAATATAGACCACGCAGGGTGCATTGTGGAAGATATTGTACTGTGGGTCGCAGAATCTGGATTCGTATTCCCTCAGAGGGTCGGCAGGGTCGTTGATGATGTCGGCGAGAAGGTTTTTTTTGCATTCGTCGGAAATGCGCTTCATGAAGCTCCGGTCCCGAATGATGATAAAACGACAGGGCTGTAAGTTACGCGCCGTGGGGGCGAAGCAGGCATCCTGAAGAATATCCTCAATGATTGAGAAAGGAACATCTCGGTCTTCATATTCGCGGATGGCTCGCCTGTTAACCAGGATTTCATTGAACTCCATATCGATCCTCCTGTTCATCAATTTTGATAGGCAAGTCTAACACAACCTTTTGGTTAATTCGTGTCTTTTAAAATTGATTTTATGAAAGAATGTTCGAGTTAGATCCGTGCACACGGACAGAGCTTACGCCTGGGTATCATCGATAGGACCCTCCAAGCTCCGGGGAATAAACAAAGATGAACAAGACAGATGGAGAGAATGAATAGACTGACGACACTGTGCGGCCAAAGCCGCCTGCATGACGGGGGACCGTGTCGGCCAGCTCCACAAGCGACTCAGGGGCGTCCCTTGGAATTCCTTATCCCCATTCTCCTTCACTCAAACTGAAACATCAGAAATCCAGGGGGCTCTTTGCCTCTTTCAGCGTCCGGATCTTGACGGTATGGGTATATATCATGATCGTTCTTACATCGCTGTGCCCCAGCAACGCCTGAATCGTTCGGATGTCATAATTCGCCTGCAGTAAATGGCTCGCAAAGCTGTGACGGAATGTATGGGCCGAGGCGCGCTTGCAGATCCGCGATTTGTTCACCGCATCCTTGATCGCCTTTTGGACCAGCGTTTCATGAAGATGATAGCGCCGGTACTCTGCGGCCTCTTTATCCTAGGTCAATTGTTTCGCAGGGAAAAACCATTGCCAGATAAATTCCTTTGATGATGCATTTTTGTATTTTTGTTCCAAGGCATTCACTAGAAACACGCCGGCATATTTTTTATCAAGATCCCTTTGATGAAGTTTTTTCAGGAAACCAAGATGTTTTTGCATTTCGGGTAAAATCGTTTCTGGGAGCGGTACCGTCCGATCTTTCTGTCCTTTACCGTCATGAACCGTCAGGATGCCTGCATCAAAGTTTATGCTATGCACACGAAGTCCCAGACATTCAAAAAGCCGAAGTCCGCAGCCATAAAGTAATTTCACGACAAGATCACAAGGGTATTCCAGGTTGCGTATCCTTGATCATTCATCTGCAAAACGGTTCCTATGCTGTCAGGGTCCTTTGCCTTACAAAGTTCATAATAAAGTTTAATCGCTTTTGCAGCCTGTTCTCGCTGCTCATTCGTCTGTTTCTTGTCCTGTAATTTACGGATAAAAGGAGGCAGGCTGGCGTTTTGAGAAGGATGGAAATTATACTTCCGGCAAAAGTCCAAGTAATAGCGTAACCACTTTAAGTAAAAATCTTTCGTTGAAATAAATCTGTCAAGGGATTAACCTTAGCACCATAAATAATAAATGATTACCGAGAGTTCATCGGGACTTAAAACGTATAGGTTATATAATATGGTAATCGGCGTTCAAGTTCCTGGAGTTAAACATATAAGGAATTTTCTATTCATCCTTCAGTCTATCCTTACGAAAGGAAGAACAGACAGAACAATAGAATTACTTGTTGGGATTTGAGAAACAGAGGAAACTTGTATTAGAACCCTTGAAATGATAGATTGACACCATGAAAACAAAGAGGCTGCCACACCCTATACCCTATCAGGGTAGCAAGAGAAATCTTGCCCCTGACATATTGCGCTATTTTCCAGAGCAAGTTGATGTAATGTATGAACCCTTTGCTGGCTCCGCAGCAATGACAATTGCGGCAGCTGCCTCAGGTATCACGCAGAGTTTTCATATTAACGATTTAAATAAGCCGCTTATTGATCTTTGGAAAGAAATAATCCATAGACCATACCTGCTATCAGAGAAATATTCGTCACTTTGGTACGATCAGCTTTCCGATCCGAAATCGTTCTACATCAAAATTCGGGATGAATTCAATGAAACGGGAGCAGCACATTTATTCCTCTATCTTTTGGCACGATGCGTAAAAGCATCCATACGTTACAATACACGTGGGGAGTTTAATCAAAGCCCTGACAACAGACGAAAAGGAATGAAGCCTCAGACAATGAAAATGCAGATTTTGGGAGCTTCATATTTCTTGAAAGATAAAACGGCTATTTCATCCGTAGATTACCGTGACATTCTCAAGCTTGCTAAGCCAAAAGACCTTGTATACATGGATCCTCCTTACCAAGGGGTTTGCGGCAATCGGGACACACGTTACTTGGATAGTGTTGAATTTTGTGAATTTGTAGAAGCTCTGGAAGATTTGAACTCCCGACAAATTAGATACATTGTAAGTTATGATGGTCGGACAGGTGACAAATCGTATGGCAAGACCTTACCTGATGAGCTGAACTTGACGCTAATTGAGCTTGATGCAGGACGCTCATCTCAAGCCACTCTATTGGGCAGAGAGGATATTACAATAGAGTCACTTTATCTCTCACCATCATTAGCAACTGAACTTTCCGACGTCCCGGCTCTCTATCGCTACACGCGTGGAGAACAATTATGTTTATTGGAGGGACGCGCATGAAGAAGCCCCATCTACCTAAGAAGTTTGTCGAGAAATGTACAGCTATAACAGCGAAACGTCCTAAAACCGTTATAAATCACATTTTAAAACATGGGTTCATTACGACAGAGGATTTGAAAGATAAGTATGGTTACAACCATCCACCAAGAGCAGCTCGAGATGTGAGGGAACAAGGTGTCCCCCTTGAGACATTCCGAGTACAGGCCGCCGATGGCAGGAGCATTGGAGCTTATAGGTTTGGTGACCCCAAGAAAGCAAGATTCTCCAAGCTGACTGGACGTACAGCATTCTCCAAAGATCTAAAAGCAAAACTTATTGAAATAGATGGCGCAAAATGCGCCATCTATTTAGAGGAATTCCCTGAACGAGATTTACAGATAGATCACAGAGTGCCTTTCGAGGTTGCAGGTGACGACGTTGATAATATGGACGATCCTTCCGATTATATGCTGCTTTCGGGATCTGCAAATCGAGCAAAGTCTTGGTCTTGCGAGCACTGTGCCAACTGGCAAGAAAAGAAAGACATTTCTATTTGCCGCCGTTGTTATTGGGCATATCCTGATGACTATGACCACATAGCTATGCGCCAAGCACGAAGAGTTGACATTCTTTGGTCGGGAGATGAGCTTGCTGTTTACGATCGACTCAAGAAACGGACATTGGAACTTCAAAAGGACATACCGAAGTATGTAAAAGAGATAATCGAAAAACACCTATGATTCCCAACAAACCGCTGCTGCCGACTCGCTACCGCACGCGGCAGAGCGGGAGCGTTAGCTCTCAGGGGGAATGTCTTGCTAGATCGGATTGTCCAAAGAGTCACGGAGTTCTACCTTGGCTCACGAGATTTCAACGGGTACCCTGTCCACACGTTGATATCCGAGTTTGCCCTCAACGAAGCAGAAGTTGCGAAGGTACTACGAGATCTGATTGAAGCGGAACGAATCGAAGTGGTATTCGGAAACGTTCACCCGAATGCCCACATTAAAGCCTTCTCTGGAACTTCGAAAGAGCAGCAGCTTGAATGGCTGGATTCCCTTGATCTAAGCGGACATTTCTGCCTTTATCCAACCGCACAGACAATCAATGTTTATGGCGATCTGCCTGATTTCACTGGGAGTCCATACACAGCGCAACTGGCAATGGGCGCTGGCCAGTTGGATTATCGAGTATTCGATCTTTCGGTCTTGGAGTACTACCGTAATGATCCTCGGTACTTCTATCAAACCGATTTTATCAATGGTCAGATTTCAATTGAAGACGAATTTTTCAAGTCTGAGTCAGTGCCCGAACACGACCAAGTGCTGCTACAGACATTCGGGTTTGCGTATGACGACGATCTCAACCGGGCCGTTGCTGTATTTCTCCGTTACCTGACCGACCTAAGCCCAGAGCATCAGACAATATGGCAGGCCAAAGAACTGCACGGTGACTACAATCTGCATCCGGACTATTACAGGAGCAGCATTCTCGGGGATTGGGGGACGAAGGTTTCAATTTTTGATGCGTTTCGTCAAGAGCTAGAGATTGTGAATAACATGTCGGAAATTATGGGCAAGCCTACGTTATTCCGAAGCTCCTTCCAAGACGATGCGCCAAGAGGATTCGGATTCTTGCTCAGGCCAACCCTGGGTGAGTTCAACGACTTCGTTCTCCTCCTTGATCAGATGATGTCCGATAATCTCAACAAGAAGTTCTTTCCTCCCGAAGTTGAGTTGAGCGAAGACGTGCCGCGGGAAGACGGGAAAGTAGAAGTGAGGCGGAAAGGAACCATTTCGTTACTTGACGAGTGGCTGAAACGGATGTTTCGTCCACAAGACCCTACCGCTCTCGACAATACGCTTGACACCTTTAGAAAAGTGAGAAAACTTCGACAAAAGCCTGCTCATTCCCCGCAAGAGGACAAGTTCGATCAAAAGTACTTTCACGAGCAGAGGAAGCTCATTATGGATGCCTACGATGCGGTGAGAACGGTTCGTTTGGTATTTGCAAATCATCCTGCCGTAAAGCGTAACCCACCGAAGATCAGCGAACACATATTCAAGGGAGAAGTGTGGACGTACTGAGAGCTAACAAGTGCATGCAAGGGACGCATTTCCCGCTACGCTTTCGGCTCCGCTACAAATGCGCCCCTGATGCACGGCGTTATGCTAAAGGAATCATCATATGCCATTAAAATTTTCAGATCGAATTGGTGTGACTAAGGTACCTGACATTCTTCAAGTTAATGGCATGAGTGCAGCCCTAAGAAACTCATTATGGAACTATCTTTTGAAAACTATTTTTGCGGGTGATTCAAAATATCACACAAAGGCCACAAAGATAATTTGTGAAAGGCACTTTAAATTACCAATAGATAAGTTACCCTTCAGAGCGTATGAGCAACAAACATGGTTACGTAATTACTTTTTCCACGATTCATTCGCGTGGCATAAGAGTTAAGCTCATACCTGAGCTTATAGAAGAAATCACATTAAAGCTTCAAAAGACTTCTCCCTCGAAGGAAAAGGAAGCAGTACCAGAAAGGTTTCCATTATTACGTTCCATGCAAATGGCTTTGGCATTTGGAATAAAAAATCGCACAACCAGCTGTTAGAGCCGATCGCGGCCCGCTGGGCCGCTCCGGCTCAGCTTGCCGTTATGAAGTGAAAAAACGAGAAAAGAGAGGAACATGTTCATTACTCTGCTTAGCGTAACTCTACTGGTTAGTTTGCTGGTATCGCTCATTGTTGTCCGATTCTTCTCCAAGCCACTGGGAAGTATCTTGAAACGGATAATTGCCGATGAAATAAGCGATGCCTGGTTGAAGTACCTCAAATTTGCGATCATTGTTGTGGGCGTATCGGCCGGTGTCCGTATCTACGAATTGGAGAAATACATCACCCCATGGCGAGGAGACAAAGAACAGAGAATAGTGCAACTGACCAATGATCGCTGGGTGCTGGAGCTTTATCGGACTGTCATTGAGACACTGCAAGGAATTGCCTGGATGCTTTTGATTTTCTTCGCCGTTGCTCTCATCGCCTACGTCATTGTCCGAATGGGTGAATTGAAACATGCTCACAAGGTGGGAACAGAAAAGACTGAATAAAGGGCCTCATAACCACTGCGTGCACCGGATCGGCAGGAAACGATGCCTGCCTCCCGGTGACGCTGGCGTTAGGAGCGAAGAATGATAAACGAGAAAGTCGAAATTGTTGTACCAGAGAACATTCTGGAAAACTGGCAAGAAATCCTTAACATCTTAGCTCACACTGCGAACATTCCTGCCGCATTGATTATGAGATTGCACGATGCTGACATTGAGGTTTTTGTTTCTAGCCAGAGCGAAGGAAACCCTTACCATTCAGGTGATAGCAAACATTTCCAAGAGTCGGGGCTATATTGTGAAACCGTAATTAGAACACAGCACAAACTTCTTGTTCCCGATGCTCTGGCAGACGACAACTGGAAAAATAATCCAGATATAAAGCTGAACATGATTTCCTATTTGGGATTTCCCCTTCTGTTGCCAAGTAAACAACCGTTTGGTACTATTTGTGTCCTTGATGACAAGAGAAATGAGTATTCGAAAACACTTGAAAATCTCATTCTCAATTTCAAGAGACTTATAGAGACACATCTCGAAATGATTTATGTGAATGCAGTGCTTGGCGACAAAAACAAAAGATTAACGGACTATTTGATGGAGCTCCAAGCTCTACGGGGCATTGTCCCAATTTGCGCACACTGCAAAAGCATCAAAGACAAAGAAGATAATTGGCATCCCATTGAGCATTATCTTATTTGTAAAAATCAACCTCTTCCCGGACAGTCAGTTACTCTTCGGTGAGGCAGCTTACACCACCTGTTCTTGTTTTGTTAGCTCTTTGGCAGCAAGAGCCGCTTCAATCGTTTCAATGGGTCGTCTGCC
>JAAYKM010000059.1 GCA_012522415.1 Deltaproteobacteria bacterium
ATATGCAACTCCGCAGGAGGCCCAAAAAGAGATCACTGAATATATTGAAATGTTCTACAATCGCAAAAGGCGACAGGCGCGGTTGGGGTATCTTTCTCCTGCAGCGTTTCAAAAAAACTTTGTCAAAGAGCAATGTACTGTACTGACCAAAGTTTTGGTGTCCGCTATTGACGACCGACCTCAATATGCTGTAATTGGTGGAGATGAAAGTACCTATTCCAGGAAGGCCGCTTCTCATGTTTGAGACCTTATTTTCGGATGTTCTCAATCCGGAACATGAGTTGCTTCGCGCCTCCGGCCCACCTTGTTTCCAACCTGCCTGCGGAACAAACGCACCGGCCGCCTTGATCAGGATGTTCAAAATATCGGGAAAAATGAGGTTCGCAAAATGAAGATCGGCAACCCCCGACTCCTCTGGGAAAATAAACTCGTACTCTACCAGGTCAGCGTGGAATCCGCCCGCGGCCAGGGAACCCTCTGGTATAGTCTGGATGAATCATTCGGTGATCTGGTTTCGAACTTTTGCGATGCAGCGTTAGCAGCCCTTCTCATTCCGGCAATGCAACAAGGCGAAGACATTCGCATTGAGGGAGCGGTTTCGGAAAAGCTTCTGCATAACCTCAGGAGGCCCTATCAGAGATTGCTGCAGCGCATCATCCCGACGCTTCGTCAGGTGAAAATTGACGCGAAGGAGATTTCAACAGATCAAACGATTCGCCGCAAAGGTGTGGCGATCGGTTTTTCCGGAGGCATTGATTCCTATTGCGCGCTGGCGGATCATTATGATTCGACTGTTACGGATGGATTCAAAATTACGCATCTCCTCTTCAATAATGTCGGTTCACACGGAAAAGGCGGTGAACGCCTGTTTCGAGAACGGCATGCCCGCCTCGTACCCGTAGCGGAATCTCTTGGACTTCCGTTCATCATGATCAATTCCAATCTTGACGAATTTTATCAGGGCAACATCGGCTATGAAAGGACTCATACGCCGCGTAATGCCTCCGTGGCGCTCCTTCTCCAGGGTGGTATCGGTCGTTATATGTACGCCTCAGCCTATAATTATCGGCATGTCTTCGTAGGGCCCGCTTCATCTACGGCCTACAGCGATACCATTGCTCTGCCGCTTCTCTCCACCGAAACGCTGGACGCCTTTTCTGTAGGCAGCGAATATACCCGGGTTGAAAAAACTTTACGCGTATCCGAAGTCCCTGAATCTTATCGATCACTCGACGTTTGCGTAAACCGTCACAACACCAGCGGTTACATAAACTGCTCGACTTGCAGGAAATGCCTGCGAACCCTTGCCACATTAGATATTGCCGGGTCGATCGAGCCTTATTCAGGTGTATTCGATCTTGAAGCTTATCGAAGAAGACGAATTCTGTATTTTGCCAAATTACTTGCAGACCGTTCCGCCCTTCCTCGGGAGATCGTTGAATTCGCCCGGCAACGGAATTTTTCTTGGCCGATTTCATCGCGCCTCATGCGACCTTTTTTCTCTGTATCAAATTTGACCGGCCGCGCGTTGAAGAAGCTCAAACAAAAATAAGTACGATCTTGCCCTTGATCCACCTCCGATTATGGTTCATGGTTCCTTGCTTCACTTGGTAAAAAAGTCAACCCTTCTTCTATGTGGGAGGATGGGCTGTCGGAAAAGGACCGGGAGTGATAAGAGGAACGATGGAAAAGCATTGGAAACCTCAATGAAACAGCGAGTTATGTCCTTTACAGATACCGGCTGTTCGCTACCGACATTCGAAACCTGGATGTCCTGGCCTGGTAAAAACGTTACACTCGAGGAGAAAAGGGTTCAGATGAGAGAAATTGTATGGAACGGGGAATCCTGTTTCCTCAAGGTTTGTGCTTTCGAATCTGCTGAATTTGCGATGCGCCAGTGGCTTCATGGTCGCAGGGCAATCTCTTCACCGGAACTGGAGGCCATAAATCTGATTGCCCTGCAGAAAGCGGGATTTGATGTTGTGCCGGTCCCAGTTGCAGGCACAGCATATCAGTGGGGCAAGATCTCACAGGGTTTCCTCGTCACGCGTGCGGTAAACGGTATCGGTCTTGATCAAGACCTTCTAATGTCAACAAACGCAAGGCGCAGAGAACTTTTGCAATGTTATGGCCGACTGATTGCGCGCCTTCACCGGTTAAATTATTACGAATCGTTGCGTTGTACAGATGTGCTGGTGGACGACGACCGTTTGGTGCTGCTTGATCGCACGACTCTGCCGGTCATGCTTAATTTACTGGGGCGCAGCCTAGCGGTTAGGAAATCCATACTGCGAGGTGCATATCGAAATCGTCGCGTGGGTGTTAAATTGGATGTAAGCGATATCGACAATCTTTGTGCCGGCTATGCCAATGTTGATCCGGGTATGGTAAACGTGATACGCAAAGCGTTGTTAGCCGTCTATACGGCAAGTATAAAGCTTTGATTTGTCAATTATCCCCCTGAGATTATTGCACGACCCGCCAATTTTAATTCGCCCTCTCCAATTATTATTTGTTCTTGACTCTTTCAGTGCACGGCCGCTTTCTTAAGCACGCCCCTAGACAGCTTTTTGAAACTTTTTTTCCCTATTATCAGGAAGGACTCTATTTGAAAATGGATCAGTTTCCGGGGGGAAGGTCAGAAGGACACGGACTACGAGCCTTTTGCTGCTCTCAACGCCGACCAGAGGCCATGGAGTTCTTTTCTTCGGTTCTGACCCGCACTGAAAGCGACTTAACCGAAGATCGTTCCGCATCCCCTTACATTGGAAATATTAACATTTGGTGTCCGTTGTTTTTAACTTACCTCATACGAGAGCTTAAATTCTATACCCGAACACTCCGACTTTTGATGAACTTAGCACTTTATTGGACTAATGACAGGAAAAACCCGCTATTTTTAGCGGGTTTTATACTTTACCGGCTATCCTGGGGTTATGTCATGGTGGAGCTGAGGGGGATCGAACCCCTGGCCTCTTGAATGCCATTCAAGCGCTCTCCCAGCTGAGCTACAGCCCCACAGTTTAGATTTACACACGGCCGAATGGAAGAGACTCCTTAGCATGGCGTTTTCAGTGGTGTCAATACATTTTTCTTGACATTTCCCATTGCCCGGTTATAATCGCACACCCTCTGCCGGAGTGGTGAAACTGGTAGACGCAGGGGACTCAAAATCCCCCGGGCCTTGCGCCCATCTCGGTTCGATTCCGAGCTCCGGCACCATTGCATGATCCGGGACAATCCCGTAAAAATAAAAGAGACCCGCTAAATATGCGGGTTTTTCATTTCATTACCAGCCATGGACGTCCGGGACAACTTCTCTCCGTACAAAATTTTCATATGCCATCCGCAAGCCCGCAACAACGGACGAACACTGAATTGGCTTGATACGGTATGGGAGGGTAATTCAAGGACGTGTGCTTGACGAAACGAGACCCCTCGAAAGAGTCTGAAGACTCTTTCGAGGGGTTAAATGAGCCGCCGATGCCGTTTGCCTGTATCTATATGCTGGGGTCACGTTCTCTAAACTTGATCTTTTGCGGGTGACAATCACCACGAAGATCTTGCGGTTCTTTTTTATTCGACTCCGGTTGACATGACATTAGTCGTATCTGAAAAACATCATAACCATTTAATATTAATTGACAATGATCATTTTTTATGCGATGTAATTTGCAAGATTTTAACCCTTAACCCCTATTTTTCTTGCAAATTACACAGATGAAA
>JAAYKM010000060.1 GCA_012522415.1 Deltaproteobacteria bacterium
GAATACGCATGACCACGTCCTCCACCGCACCCTGGGTGGGGATGGTTGCCACACGGAGTTCGATTTCTTCGCCGTTCTGCCTGCGAAATTTGATCTTACCGTCCTGGGGTTGTCTCTTTACGGTAATATCCAGGTTGGACATGATCTTGATGCGGGAGACAATGGCCGCCCGGTAATTGAAGGGGAGGGTTTGGTACAGGGAGCAGTCTCCATCCACGCGAAAGCGGACCTCAACATTTTTTCTGGAAATATTCGGTTCGATGTGAATATCCGAACTTCTTCGATTGCATGCGTCATTGATGACCTTGTTGACGATTTGCATGATAACACTGTCGGATTCCGTAATGACGTCGGCGTCATCATCGTCTTCATAGTGTTCTTCAGTCTCGGCCTGCCCCAGAATATCGATAATTGAAGAATCTTCCTTTGATGACTGATAGAAAAGGTTCACATACTTAATGATATCCTCGGCCATCGAGACGTCGTATTTGACAGCCTTGCTCTTAAGAAGGCCCTCGATCATGTCCTTTTTGGGAAGGTTGTTCGGATCGTCAACGATGACATGGATTTTTTGATCAACTTTACCGATGGGGACCCATAGTTCCCGACGGAGATAATCCTTTCGCAGGTTTGCCAACAAATCAGTCGGAATGGGGGTTTTTTCGTTATAGGGGATATACTTGCATTGGTAGAACTCTTCGAATGATTTACCGATATCGGTTTTGGATATTCTGTACTTGTTCATCAGGAAGTTTTCCATGGTTTCCTGGGCCTTCCTGGATTCTTCCCAGGCACTGTCGAGATCCTCTTCTTTGATCAGATCATATTTGATCAGGTAGTCAAAGCGGGTTCGCCGCCTCTTGGCGAGACGTTCCTGATTATAAAAGGCGACCGCCAGGACTTCAGCGATTTCCTTGGCGAATCCAACCTCTTCATCCGTAAATTTCTTTCCTGTTTTTTTGTTCAGCACCTGGATGACACCCATCAGGGTGTTGTTGCGCAAGATGGGCACTCCCAGGATTTGTTTGGTTTTGAATCCGGATTTCTTGTCCCAGCTTCCATCGAAGGACAGTTGCCTGTCTATTTTTTTCAGATCCTCTGTGACGTAGGCATCAGGGATGTTGACGATCTTCTGGGTGTTGGCGACAAAACCGGCAATACTTCGGTTGCTGATTGGAATCCGAATCTCCTGTAGTTTTGTTCCTGCTAAGAACATGGAGAAGATCTCGTTTTTATCACGATCGACGACATAAATGGTCATGGTTTCGGCATCGAAAAGTTTCAGGATACCTTCCTTCAGATCGACGAGAATCTGCTTGATGTTTTGCGCGGCGTGAATACGGTTGGTAATGTCCTGCAGGGCCTTGCGGATCTGAAGCTTTTCCTCCAGTTCCGAGATTTGTTTACTGGGAAAATTGAAATCCATATTTTATTCCCTGATTATCCATATATGTGTGTATGATCGTCCTCTTGGCTGTAAAACATTAATTTTCGGTGGAAATATATGAAAAGTCCGCAATTTCGTGAAACAATGACGAAATGGCCTCCAGCAGGGACAGGCGATTGAACCTGATTTTCTCTGCCTTGGCCATAACCAGAACGGATTCGAAGAAGTTGTCCACGCTGTCCTTCAATACGGCAAACTCTTTAAGACAAGTCAAATAGTCGTCCCCTTCGATCATGGCGGAGGTCTTTCCCCGGATACCGATAAACGTGCTGTAAAGCACTGATTCCACGTCGCTTTCGAACAGATCGGGGTCAATGGTGCCATCGCTGAAATTCTTGATGATATTTTCCACACGTTTGAAGGTTGTTGCCAGGGATAAAAAAACAGGATCGGCCTTAAAATTTTCCATGGCTCTGATTTTATGGTAACAACGGCAAAAGTCCCAATCTCCCGTAGCCAGAACGGCATCGATTACGTCGTAGGAAAATCCCTGAGCAGCCATCTGGTTTTCAAAACGTCCCCGGAAAAAATCAAGCACCTCAAGTTTAACCTCCTCGGCGGGTTTTGTGAGCTTTTTCTCAAGGATGGCTAGGCTCCAATCGACAAGCCCGTTGACGGGAAGTCTGTAGTTTTTATTGAGAACGATATTGATGATGCCGATGGCCTGCCTTCTCAGGGCGTAAGGGTCTGCCACGCCGGAAGGAATCAGGTTGACGCCGAAAAAACCAACGATTGTGTCCAGCTTATCGGCAATGCTGACGATGCTTCCCTCTTCCGTTTCGGGCAAGATCCCCCCTGAGGAAACGGGAAGATAATGTTCGTATATGGCTTTAGCCACTTCCGGGGATTCTCCCGACAGCAGGGCGTATTCCCTGCCCATCACGCCTTGCAGTTCGGAAAACTCTCCCACCATCTGGGTGTCGAGATCGGCTTTGGCAAGGTAAGCGGCTCGATCGACGGTTGGTTTGATCGAGGGGTCGAGGTAATCGGCAATATCTGCGGCCAGGGTTCGAAATCTCTCCACCTTCTCAAAGGAACTACCCAGTTTCGTATGGTAGATGACCTGTTTCAGGTCTTCAACCCGTTGATCCAGTTTGATTTTCTGATCTTCCTGGAAAAAGAAATCGGCGTCGGATAGTCGCGCCCGAATCACCTTCTCGTTGCCTTTTCGGACCACGTCGGGATCACGGGGGACGGTGTTGTTAACCGTGATGAAGTTGGGAAGCAGATCGTTGTTTGATGCGACGACGGGGAAATATTTTTGATGCGTCATCATGGATGTGATGAGTACCTCCCTGGGCAGCCTGAGATATTCCGGTGCGTAACTTCCGCACATTGCCGTGGGATATTCAACGAGAAATGTCACGGTATCCAGAAGTTCCGGATCGGCCAGGACATTGCCGCCAATGGAAGAGGCGGCCTGTTGAATTTCTTCCAGAATGATCTTTTTTCTCTCCTGAGGATCGACAATGACGAAATGTCGCTTTGTTTTCTCCAGGTAATCCTGATAATCGACGACGGGAAAAGAAACATTACTCATG
The DNA here is from genome assembly GCA_012522415.1 of Deltaproteobacteria bacterium. NCBI lineage: Bacteria > Pseudomonadati > Myxococcota > Myxococcia > Deltaproteobacteria bacterium. The sequence goes on from JAAYKM010000060.1 coordinate 2,989, forward strand.
AAGCGATGCCCATGGGACATCCTGCCGCTTTGAAGATTTTCAATGGAAAACGGGATAACTTCACCTCCGTACAAAGCCAGGATCCAGTGGATGGGCCGGGCAAAACGAAAGCCATAGGAGGACCAGCGCATGGATTTTTTGAAAGGGATCGTCGATATGAACCTGATGAGCAGGGTCGGCAGGAGGCCGATAGTCGCCTCGCCATCTGATTTTTTCCGGACACACAGGTACTCTCCCTTATCCGTTTTTATCGTTTCCACTTGCGAAAATTCAACCCCCTGACCCTTGGCGAAACCCAGTGCCGCCTTGGTGGGATTGCCCAGATCGTCAAAAGCGAATTTCTTAGCAGGGCCCATCTTCTCAACAATCACGTCATCCTGTTTTTCACCAAGATCCGATACGGTCAGCGTCAAACGGCGCGGTGTTCCCACTGTGCGAATTATTCCATGTTGCAGGCGGTTCTCCCTGAACATCTCTTCCGCCATGGTTTTCATATCCTCCAAGGCTTTCATTAAAAAAGTCGCAGGAATTTCTTCGGTACCGATTTCAAGCAAGAGTTCTTTGCCCATATCTTGCGTCCTTTCCCTGATGTTTCAAAAGACAAATTATGATTTTTTTAGCAGCGGATATCCCAGACGTTCGCGCTGGGTGAGGTAGAGATCGGCGCTCAGCCTGGCCAGATTGCGCACGCGCCCGATATAACTCGTTCGCTCTGCCACACTGATTGCACCCCGGGCGTTGAGTAGATTGAATGTATGGGAACATTTCAGGCAACAATCATAGGTTGGCAAGACCAGATTGTTTTCGGACATGCGGATCTCTTCTTTTTCATACATATCGAACAGTTGTCTGAGCATTTCCGCGTCAGCCTGCTCGAAGTTATAAACCGACCACTCGACTTCGCTCTGGTGATGAACATCCCCGTATCTGATCCGGTCGTTCCACTGCAGATCATAGACATTATCGATATTCTGGATATACATGGCGATCCGTTCGATGCCGTAGGTTATTTCAGCGCAGACCGGCTTCAGGTCGTGGCCGCCCACCTGCTGAAAATAGGTGAATTGCGTAATCTCCATTCCATCCAGCCAGACTTCCCAACCCAGCCCCCAGGCTCCGACCGTTGGGGACTCCCAATCGTCTTCAACAAACCGGATATCATGGTCCAGGGGATCGATACCAAAACTACGGAGGGAATTCAGATATAATTCCTGAATGTTCAGGGGTGAGGGTTTCATGATCACCTGATACTGATAATAATGCTGCAGGCGGTTGGGATTTTCTCCGTAACGCCCGTCGGTCGGCCGTCGGGAAGGTTCGACATAGGCCACATTCCAGGGCTCGGGTCCGAGTGCGCGGAGAAATGTGGCTGGATTGAATGTTCCGGCCCCTACTTCAAGATCGTAAGGCTGCTGGATGATACAGCCTTGATCCGCCCAATACCTTTCCAGAGCGAATATCAATTCCTGAAAAGTCAAAATCTCCTCCTTTGGAACCGTTCCATTTAGCCGGGACGCCTTCTGTGAGCACATCATGTGACTGGCGGTACCTAGCACGATGGTTTTGTGGTGTCAATATGAAATGGTTTTAAACAGGTCGATGGCGATCAGAGTCCCATCCTGCGCACGTCGTTCAACACATGCAAGGATTTTAGTTCTTTTCCCAGAAGATACCTGATAAAAGAGGAAAGGAGCCCTCGGCATTCCCGGGCGCACTGTTCAGTCATGAGTATCCGGCTCATCAGGTTCAGGTCCGAGTCTTTCCCCAACAGCATCGTCCTGATGGTTCCCATCGATACGGGCATAGAATCGTTCAATGGCCGTTGTTCATAACAGACCCGACAGCGGATGCTGCCTGTCGAAGGGCTGAAAAAGTAGGGCAGGTTCCCCTGGATGGGGCGATTGCATAGAGAGCATCGGTCAAGCATCGGTTCATATCCTGCAAGACGTAAAAAACGCAGCTCGAAAAAACGGATCATGCCATCCGAATATTTTTCTTTTTCCAGAATATTGAGGAAATGATCCAATAGATGGAACAGAGCAGGTTGTCGTTTGCCTTCCAGGATGAATTGATTCGCCAAATCCATGAAATACGCTGCAGTCAGGGACTTTTCAAGATCATCCCGTATACCTGAATGATGATCGACGATGGCGGTTTCTTCGACCAGCGACATTTTGCTCCCTTTTCTCCGGGAGAAGAGAACGGAGAGACAGGTAAAAGGTTCCAGGGCGTTGGCGAATCTTTTTTGACTCTTACGCGCGCCTTTCGCCATGCCGGTGATTTTTCCCATGTCTTCGGTAATAAAACTGACGATGCGGTCGGCATCTGAATAATCAATAGTCCTGAGGACGATACCTCGTGTTTTGAAGTGGTGTTTAGCAATCATGGTCTGCCAAGGACGATCCGTTATATTTTATTTCACCCCCGACAAAGGTCATGACCGCTTTTCCCTGCATCGGCCAGTTTTCATAAGGGCAATTCCGGCTTTTAGAATGAAATTGCTGCGAATCGACGTTCCAGTGACGATCGGGATCGATGACGGTGATATCGGCGATGGCTCCAGGACGCAGGGTCCCTAAAGGGAGTCCGAGGATTTTCGCCGGATTCGTGCTCATTTTGGATACAAGTTGCGAAAGGGTTAAGCATCCTTCTTTTACCAAACGTAACGACAATGCCAAAGATGTTTCCAGTCCGATCATGCCTGAAAGGGCATATTCGAATTCCAGCGCCTTTTCGGTGTCGGCATGGGGGGCATGATCACTGGCGATGGCGTCGATGGTCCCATCCCGAAGTCCTTCCTTGATCGCCAGCACATCGTCGGCTGAACGAAGCGGCGGATTGACTTTCAAACGTGTGTCGAACTCCCGCAACAACTCGTCCGACAGAGTGAAATAATGGGGTGCCGTTTCCGCTGTAACCCGGATGTTTCCGGCCTTGGCGTTCCGAAGCAGGGCCACGGCCCCCCGGGTACTGACGTGCGCAATATGGACGGCAGCTCCCGTGTAAGCGGAGAGGAGGATGTCTCTGGCAATCATCACTTCTTCTCCGATGGCAGGGATCCCCGGCAGACCCAGTTCAGTGGATACTTTCCCCTCATGCATCAGGCCTCCTGCGGTAAGGTCGGTATCTTCAGCATGGGAAATGACCGGCAGATCAAGTGACTGCGCATATTCCAGCGCCATGCGCATGAAACGGCTGTTCATGACAGGTCTGCCGTCATCTGATATGGCCACAATTCCGGCCGCTTTCATATCCGCGTATTCCGCCATTTTTTCGCCTTTCAATCCGATGGAAATGGCCCCAACAGGATACAGCCTCGCCAATCCGCAGGCCTTCGCCTTTTGGATCATGTAGTTTGTTACCGCCCGATTGTCGTTACAGGGATCGGTGTTGGCCATACAGGCCACTGCCGAAAAGCCTCCAGCCGCCGCCGCGGCGGAACCGGTTTCCACGGTTTCCTTGTATTCGAATCCGGGATCCCTGAAATGTGTATGTATGTCAATGAGCCCCGGTGTTACGATCAGGCCCTTCAGGTCGATGACACGGACGTTCATGTTGGAATTTCCAGCCCCGCCGGGTTTTAAGTCCTGTCCGATTTCTGCAATCCGGCCCTCATCAATGAGTAAGTCTCTGATTCCGTCCAGATCCTGGGATGGATCAATGATTCGGGCTCCCGTAAGAAGCGTTTTCACAGGGTTCCTCCCGCGAGAAGGTATAAGAGGGCCATCCTTAAGGCTACGCCGTAAGTGACCTGTTCAAGAATAACCGAGTGGGCTCCGTCCGCCACTTCCGAAGATATTTCCACGCCCCGGTTCAGGGGACCCGGATGCATGACAAGGACATCAGGACTTGCCTGGGCGATGCGCTCCCGGTTGAGGCCGTATTGTGAGGCATATTCACGAAGTGATGGAAAGATGTTCAGTTGTTCTCTCTCTGTCTGGATACGGAGCATCATGATCACATCGGCATCACGGATTGCCTCGGACATATCCGTATGCATGGTTACCCCGAGATGTTCCATGAATCGGGGCAGCATGGTGGAGGGTCCCGCAAGATGGACATCCGCGCCAAATTTAGTCAACCCGAATACGTTGGAACGCGCCACACGGCTGTGTGAAATATCTCCCACGATAGCAACTTTCAAACCGGCAATGGTGCCTTTTCTGGAACGTATCGTCATCATGTCCAGGAGTGCCTGGGTCGGATGCTCATGGGCGCCGTCTCCGGCGTTGATGATCGATTGCCTGATCAGCTTCGCAATCATATGCGGTGCGCCGGCCGCGCTATGGCGGATCACCACGATATCGGGATTCATTGCTTCAAGATTCCTGGCCGTGTCCATGAGGGTCTCGCCTTTAAGAAGGCTGCTGGAGGACGCCGCAATATTGATGGTGTCCGCACTCAATCTTTTTCCGGCGACTTCAAAGGACGTTCTCGTACGTGTGCTGGGTTCAACAAAGAAATGAATAATGGCCTTGCCCCTCAAGGTCGGTACCTTTTTTATGTCCCGTGTGGATATCTCAACGAATGAATCGGCGGTGTCGAGGATAAAATTGATTTCATCCACCGAGAGCGTCTTCATTCCCAGAATATCCTTTTTCCTCCATTTCATGTCATTATCCCCGACGTCCCTGTCCTGATTTTCCGTTCTCTCTCAATTCTCGCTTTCTTCAATAACCACTTCGTCTTTATGGTCATTTTCCTTCAAACGAACGGAAACGGCTTCCCATAATGAGGATGGAAATTCTTTCCCGATGAAATCCGCACGGATGGGCAATTCACGATGCCCCCGATCGATCAACACAGCCAGTTGAATCCGTTTCGGTCTGCCGAAGTCGATCAGGGCGTCCATGGCTGCCCGGATGGTCCGGCCCGTAAACAGCACGTCATCGATGAGAACCAGTTTTTTGTTGTCCAACGAAAAGGGGACGTCGGTTCTTTCCAGGCGAGGTTTGTCCTTCTTCCGTCCGATATCGTCCCGGTAAAGCGTTATATCGAGAATACCCATGGGAACGTTTATCCCTTCGATCTGGGCGATTTTTTGCTGAATTCTCTGGGCGAGGGAAACGCCCCGTGTTCTGATTCCGATCAAGGCCAGGTCTTCGACCCCCTTGTTCTTCTCCAGAATTTCATAGGCAATACGGGCGATGGACCTGTCAATGCGATCCGCGTCCATAACGACTCTTTCTTTAGCAATGATGAAAACCCTCAGGATTAATTAGGATTCTGACACGAGGATACCGTCACGGTGAGATGGAAAGAAAAGCTCTGAAGATTCCGGCAAAAAAAAACCTCCCCGTAAAAAGGGAAGGTCCATTTTTGATCTGGTTCGTAAAAAACGCCATGCATAATTTTTATGGCCTTTTTCGCAAAATATTTTGTTCCATGTTCAGATAAAAATGATAAGAAAGCTACAAACAAAAGTAGATTTCCTATACAGAATCCTCATGGCCATGTCAAGCTCAAAACGGCCTGGGGGGTGGGGTTTTTTACCACCTTGTCTTTTCCCCGGATGTGAGATAAATTGCTGGGAGGTCATACGGGATTCTTGGGCTATTACGGGGCTGCTTTATGAAATACGAAGGAGTGATTATAAGACCGCCGAGCGAGGCACACAGCCTTTTGCTCCAGGTGACCGTCGGCTGTTCTCACAACCTGTGTACTTTTTGCGAAACATACAAGGATAAGAAATTTCGGATCAAAAGTATCGATGAGATCAGAGAGGATATCCTCGAAGCCGGCGGCTACCGGAATGTTCAACGGGTTTTTCTGTGCGATGGGGACGCCCTCATCGTTCCTCAGGCGAGGTTGACCGAGATTATACGGATGATCAAAACCCACATACGGGGAGTTGAAAGAATCAGCACATACGGAAACGCCAAAAGTGTTTTAAGGAAGACGGCCGAAGAACTGAGGGAATTGCGAAAAATGGGCTTGGGCATGGTTTATCTGGGCGTGGAAACGGGAAGTGACGCCCTGCTTGAAAAGATCAGAAAGGGTGTCACCGTTGCCCAAACCATCGAGGCAGGCCGAAGAATCAAACAGGCAGGGATGCTTCTTTCCGTTACGGTTATCCTGGGATTGGGGGGCGTTGAAAAGAGTACGGAACACGCTCTGGAAACAGCAAAAGTCCTTAGCGCCATCGATCCGGATTATGTGGGGGCCCTTACCCTGATGCTGGTTCCCGGAACCCCCCTGTATGAGGATTACAAAAAAGGTCACTTACCGCAACCCGATCAATTCGGCTATTTAAGAGAATTAAGCCTGATCATCTCCCATTCGGATTTCACCAACTGTTTCTTTACAGCCAACCACGCTTCCAATTACCTGCCTGTCCGGGCCAGACTTCCTGAGGAAAAGGATCGGGTGGTCACCATGATTGATCGTATCATTTCCGCCTCCGACAAGAGCATCTTACGGCCCGAGTATCTCCGTGCCCTCTGAGCGACGATCTATGACTTGACGACCATGAAACACGACAAACAAACAGGCATCCTGACCATTCTTAAAAAATTCTTTGTGGAAAGAGACCACGAACAACTGGAGCGGGAACTGCAATCTCTTTTGGACGCGGGGGAAGAAAACGGTTTGATCGATCCGCAGTCCGGCGAGATGATCCAGAGTATTCTAGAATTCCGGGATACAATTGTGCGCGAAGTCATGATTCCCCGGACGGAAATGATCGTGCTCAAAGCGGAGACTCCCATGGAAGAGGTCATCGACTTGATCATGAAGCACAGTCATACCCGTATCCCTGTTTATGAAGATCATCTGGACAAGATCATCGGAATTTTAAATGTAAAGGATCTGTTGAAGTTTTGGTCCAGGGAAATTACACAGGAGGATTTTTTGTCGGTTTTGCGCAAACCTTATTTTGTTCCGGAAACGATGCGCACCAGCCTGTTGCTCCACGAGTTAAAGGTGAAAAAATTCCATATGGCAATTGTCATCGATGAATATGGTGGCACTGCCGGTCTTGTTACCCTGGAAGATTTGATCGAAGAAATTGTAGGGGAAATCAGTGACGAAGATGAAACGGTTCCTAGGGAAGAAATGGTTAAAATATCGGAAAACACCTATTTGTGGGATGCAAGAACCGAAATCGAAACGGTCGAGGAGTTTTTTGATGTTGAGTTTCCTGAAGGGAATTACGAAACCCTGGCCGGATTGATATTTCATCAATTCGGTAAAATCCCCTGTGTGGGAGATTCATTCCAGATGGACAACCTCGAAATAACAGTCGAACAGGCTGACGAAAAAACCATCAAAAAGGTCAGAATCGTTCTTCTGGACTCGGCGCCGGGTCATTAAGGCAACCCTTTCAAACCTCTTCCGGCAATTTTCAGATGACTCAATCCATTTCGCAAAAAATCAAACGGGGCCTTTTCCAAAACTACCCTTCAATCGGCCTCTCCCTTTTTTCCGGCGTCCTATTGATTTGTTCATTTCCAAAGTTCGGTGTCGGCTTGGTGGCCTGGTTCGCATTTGTGCCTTTGTTTTTCGCCCTTCGTACGACTCATGAACCTCTGAAAGCCGCCGGTTGGGGTTTTTTGACGGGAATGGTCTGTCATATCGGGTTGCTGTACTGGATTTCCCATGTCGTAGTTATGTATGGGTATCTGCCGCTTTATATCGGCATTTCCGCCATGATTCTCCTTTCCTGCTTTTTAAGTGTTTATTTTTCTGTTTTTTCAGCGGCCCTGGTCTTTCTACGCAACAAGGGTTACTCGGAAATCGTTTCAGCCCCCCTGCTCTGGACATGCCTGGAATTCCTGAAATCGCATCTTTTTACCGGATTTCCCTGGGAAAACCTGGCCTATTCTCAGTATAAATATTTAACCATCATTCAGTTCGTTGATATTACAGGTATTTATGGTCTGTCTTTTATTATCATGTTCGTCAATGTCCTGCTGTTCGATCTGGTCGGGCAGCAAGGGGATAAAAGGAAAATCGTGAATGAATGGGTTGCGGGATGCATAATCCTGACGCTTTTGATCGGATACGGGAAATTTTCCCTGGATCGTATCCATGCCGAACTCAAGCAGGCGGAAGCGATGGAAGTCTCCCTGATTCAGGGCAATATTGATCAGAATATCAAGTGGGACTCTCGATATCAGGAAGAATCTATTGAAATCTACCGAAACATGTCTTTAGCCAAAGCCCCTGTGGGACGTGGTCACATTGTCTGGCCGGAGACGGCGGCCCCCTTTTTTTTTCAGGAACCCCTGGGTTTGTCTGAGGTTGTGCGCGGCATCCCACGACTTTCGTCGGACTGGCTTTTGCTGGGGAGTCCCAGTTACACTGAAGAAAACAGACATATATTTTATATGAACAGCGCCTTTCTGGTCTCTCCCGAAGGGAAAATCACCGGAAAATACGACAAGGTGCACCTTGTACCTTATGGCGAATATGTGCCGTTACGCAAATATTTCCCTTTCATTAACAAACTCGTTGCCGGTATCGGGGATTTTCGTAAGGGGGAGACGAACACGCCTTTGCCATTCGATAATCATTCTCTTGGAATATTAATTTGTTATGAGGGCATTTTCCCCGAGTTAAGCCGGGCGTACAAAAAATACGGTGTCAAGCTTCTGGTCAATATCACGAATGACGCCTGGTTCGGTCATACATCGGCGCCATATCAACACCTGTCCATGACGGTTTTCCGCGCGGTGGAAAACCGTCTTTTCTTCCTTCGTTCCGCAAATACGGGGATCAGCGCCATCATCAGTCCTTCCGGTCAAATTATCAAAAACAGCGAATTGTTTCAAAGAACGGCTCTACGCGGCAGCGTGAAATTTCTTGATCGAAGGACCATCTATGCCTTATATGGTGATATCTTTGTTTATTTCTGCCTCTTACTGTTAGGCGCTGTTTTTTTTAGTTCAATTAAAGGAGAACTCTTGTCATGCTGGAAGATCTTATCGAACAAATAAATGATTTAAGAAAAAGGATCGATCGTATCGGGGAGTATCTTTGACATCCAGGAACTGGAGTACCAGATTAAATCACTCGAAAAGATTTCCTTGGAGGACAATTTTTGGAATGACCAGGACAAGGCGAGAGAAATTCTGAAGAAAAAGAGCCGGATGGAAAACACGCTCCTTCAGTGGCGGAATAATACGTCGGCTCTGACTGATCTGGATACGCTTGTGTCCCTGGCCGTTGAGGAAAAGGACCACTCCTTTCTGGAAGAAATTGCCGAAGAGGTCGCATCGCTGGAAAAGGTGATCCGCAATCATGAACTGAAGATGATGTTGCGCAAGGAAGAGGACGCAATGAATGCGATCGTCTCCATCCATGCGGGCGCCGGAGGAACCGAATCGCAAGACTGGGCGGAGATACTTTTGAGGATGTATCTGCGCTGGGCTGAAAAAAAGGATTACAAAACTGAAATCATTGACTGCCAGCCTGGAGATGAGGCGGGTATCAAGAGTGTTTCTTTCACCATGGAAGGAGAATATGCATACGGGTATATCAAGGCCGAGATCGGTATTCATCGTCTCGTGCGAATTTCTCCTTTCGATGCGAATGCCCGCCGGCATACATCGTTTGTCTCGGTATTCGTGTATCCCGAAGTGGAAGATGACATCGTCATCGAGATCGACGAAAGCGATTTGAGGATCGATACCTATCGTTCGACCGGTGCCGGCGGACAGCACGTGAACAAGACGGATTCTGCCGTCCGCATCACCCATCTGCCCACGGGCATTGTCGTTCAGTGCCAGAATGAACGTTCACAGCATAAAAACAAAGCCATGGCCATGAAGTATCTGCGATCACGCCTTTACGATCAGAAATTGCAGGAAAAAAACGAAAAAATGGACGAAGTCCATAAAGTCAAAAAGGATATTGCCTGGGGCAGCCAGATCCGTTCCTATGTGCTGCATCCTTATAAAATGGTAAAAGACCATCGGACGAATATCGAGGTGGGCAATGCGGCCCGTGTGCTGGACGGGGATATCGATGAGTTCATCAATGCCTATTTAATCATGGATTCCACGCTATGACGCCGGGATGATTTCACTTTATTTGTAAAACGGCCATGACCGATTTATGTTTTTTCGTTTTTCGTTTTATGCTATAGGGATATCCCTGTTTGAATGAAATCGATGGTGATGAGATGATCTTTTCCAAATTAGTCAGTGAGGACTCATTATGATTATGAAAAAGCCGGTTGTGTTTTTTATCGTTTTTCTGTCATTCTTACTTTGTACACCCACCTTGATTCAAGCCAAAAACGCGTATTTCCAGAAAATATTCCTGGGGGAATCCAATCCCGCTTCGGACAGTAATTGCCGGAGCGCGGAGGATGGCTCTCCAAAAAATAAAACCGGTTCCGATACCCGAATACGAGGACCCCAGGCTGGTCCTTTGGGCGCCGTTGATTTTTCTCGGGAAGGGGAGAACGACGAAGAGACCGAAACGGAACAGGACATCATGGAGATATCCCTTTCCCTCATAGAGGATTCGCAGAAACTTTGGGAAAAGGGGGATATTGAAGGGGCCATCAGGCTGTTGGATCAGGCCTATGAGCTGATGCTCAACACCAACGGTGACTCGGATATCGCACGTCAAAAGGACGACCTCAGGTTGCTGATCTCGAAACGAATTGTCACGATCTATACGTCTCTTCAAACAAAGACCAACGGTAAATACAGTGAAATCCCGTTGATCATGAACGAGGATGTCCGGAAAGAGATACGCTTGTTTCAGACGGTGGAAAGGGATTTCTTCATCTCTTCCTATCAGCGATCCGGATATTACCGGGCCATGATGGTCGACGAATTGAAGAAGGCCGGTTTGCCCGAAGAATTATCGTGGCTTCCCCTGGTTGAAAGCGGTTTTAAAATCTGTGCCCTGTCCCGAGCGCGGGCCCTCGGTCTGTGGCAGTTCATCCCCTCGACGGGCTATAAATACGGGATGAACCGTGATGAATGGATCGATGAACGGATGGATGCAGAAAAGGCAACCAGGGGCGCCATCGCATATCTCAAGGATCTGCACCATATGTTCGGAGATTGGCTGACTGTTTTGGCAGCGTATAATTGTGGGGAGGGCAGGGTATTAAAGGTTATTTCCCGGCAGCATATCAATTATCTGGATCATTTTTGGGATCTTTATCGCCAACTTCCCTATGAAACGGCAAGATATGTTCCGCGGTTCCTGGCCACCCTTCATATTATTCGGAATCCGGCAAAATACGGCATGGATTTGGGGGTGACCTTCGAAAACGATACGCCCTATCCCTACACCGTTGTCAAGACGGATCGCAGCATGCGCCTTGCCGATATTGCGGGGAAAATGGAAATACGGGAAGAAATACTGAATATTCTCAATGCCGAATTGAGACTGAGAATAACCCCGGAGAGGGGTTACGATTTGAAAGTTCCCTCTTCAGCGGATTTGAAACTGTTGGCCGCCCTGGACGAAATACCGCAATGGGAAAGACCGGCACCTGGACCCAGGGCGGAACGTCCCAAAACAAATTATGTGCGACATAAGGTACAAAGAGGAGAGACCCTGACCGGTATCGCCAGAAAATACGGCACAACCATAAGCGAGCTTCAAAAGAAGAACAACTTATCAAAAAAGACACTCATAAAAGTGGGACAGGTTTTAGTGGTTCCCACCCAAGGATCCGGGTACGTAAATACAGGGGGGAAGAATAAAAGGGATAGCGGGAAAAGGGCCAATATACGTTGTTATAAAGTAAAAAAAGGGGACACGTTGGCCTCCTTATCCAGGCGTTTCGATGTTTCCATAGATGACCTGAAGAAAATGAATAAGATAAAGGGGTCCCTGATCAAAACCGGAACAACGATCCGAATCATTCAATGACCGGTTTGCCCTCAGCCAAGTCCCCTGATTTCCCCGATTTTCTCCATGAGTCTCTTGGGAGAAACGGGTACGAGGGTCTTTATCTCTTGCGCAAAAATCGATATTTTGTATTCTTCAATCATCTTGCCTAACTCGGAGATGGCTTTTCTTGTTTTCTCCGAATAAACCGGGGATAAATTCTCTACCAGGTCATTGTAAGCCTCCTGGAATTTGATGACAGGTTCTTCTTTAAGCCTGTCTTTTCCCAGATTTTGGCATCCCCGTTCCGTTCTGATTTTTATTGTCCTGATATAACGCATGAGATTGTCCCAATCATCTTCCGAATAGTCCATAAAAAAATCAGATGGCACGAGTGCATCCAGGTCTTTTTTCCGTTTATCAAGGAATTCCAGAACGATGGGGGTACTCTTGTTTTTGCGGGTAAGGTTTTCGATCACTTGACGAGCATCGTCATACTGCTTCATTAGTCGTATCTGAAAAACATCATAACCATTTAATATTAATTGACAATGATCATTTTTTATGCGATGTAATTTGCAAGATTTTAACCCTTAACCCCTATTTTTCTTGCAAATTACACAGATGAAA
>JAAYKM010000061.1 GCA_012522415.1 Deltaproteobacteria bacterium
AGCTTGTGTGGGGCGGACACCTGAAACCGCGAAAGACAATCTGGTGGTCTGCGACATGCCCGCGCCGGAGGCAATCGATTATTATGGCATTCTTGACAAGGATTCCAAGGCGGCCATTCGTGTAGGTGATACAGTCGTTTTCGGATTCAGGGCACAGGCTTTTGTAACCAGGGCCTTTGTTGTTCCTGTCTCGGGGATTTCAAAAGGCCAGGCTTTCGTTGAAGGCATCTACGATTCTGATGGGAAACCGACCGTGTGGAAGTAATGGACATGAATAACAGCGCGCTTGCAGTCAAAGATATTTATAAATCATTTTTTAACAACCCGGTTTTGAAGGGAGTTTCCTTCAATGTGGAGCATGGAACCATTCTTGGTTTTCTCGGCGGGAACGGAGCCGGCAAATCAACCCTGATGAAGATCATCAACGGGGTTTACTTCAAGGACTCGGGTCAGATCCAGGTCGATGGACAAGACGTTGAGATTCAGAACGCCCGGGACGCGCAAGATCTCGGCATTGCCATGGTCTTTCAGGAACTCTCACTGATTCCCACCATGACCGTCTTGCAGAATCTGTTCCTGAATACTGAGCCAAAAAAAGGTATTCAAATCGATGAGAAAGAATGCCGGCGCCGTGCCAGGGAAGCCTTTGAGTCTTTCGGGATCACCGATATTGATTTGCAGTCGGTTGTGGGAGATCTTCCCATCGGACAGCAACAGCTTATCGAGATTATTAAGGCCCTTTTGAAGGAAACCCAGGTTCTGATCCTGGATGAGCCGACCGCTTCGCTGTCGCAGACAGAAGTGCAGTTGCTGTTCGAGTTTTTAGAACGATTGAAAGCAAAAGATATCGCCATCATTTTTATCACACACAACATGCCGGAGATCATGCAGATTTGTGATCGGGCGGTTATCCTGCGTGATGGTGTTGTTGTCCTCGATGAAAGTATCAAGGATACGTCCATACAAAAAATGATCGAGGCCATGTTGGGACGCAAATTGGAGAACGAAAGGCATATCCGCCAAAATCCGGTCGATTACCAGGCGGAGCCCCTACTCCAAGTCAAATCGCTCGAAAGCAGAGACGGCCGGGTGAAAAAAGTTGATTTTGAGATTTATCCGGGCGAAGTCGTGGGCATCGCGGGCCTGATGGGGAGCGGCCGGACTGAATTGATTAAAAGCATTATCGGACTTAACAAGGTCGCGGACGGCAAGGTCTTTTTGCGTAACCGGGATATCACCAATGGCAAGCCCTGGAATCTGGCAAAAAATGGTCTCTTCATGATCCCCGAAGACCGGCGGAGGACCGGCATCGTGGGTGGGCATTCCGTCTTCATGAATCTTTTCATTCCTTCCTGGCACCGGTTCACGAAATTGAGTCGGATCAATGACAAGAAGGCTTCCACAAAAGCCAAGGAGCTGGTGGATAAGGTTGATATTGTAACAACGGGGATCGATCAGGAACTGCGTTATTTATCCGGGGGCAATCAACAGAAGGTCGTCTTTGGCAAAAGTATTTATACGGAACCAGATATCCTGATGATGGATGATCCGACGGTCGGTGTTGACGTTGAAACCAAGCAGAGCATCCTGGGAATCATTGCCGGCATCGCGGACATGGGCAAGGGCGTATTGCTTGTTTCCTCTGAATTTGATCAGCTTGTCAATATCTGCGACCGGATCCTGATCATGAAGAATGGTGAACTGATCGACGAAAAGAAAAACGATCATTCGCCTGCCATGGAAGCGGCCTTAACCCTGGCGGTTCAAAGCTAACACCTCTATACAAAATAAATAAGCGTAATGATGAGCCGGACTGTTTCAGTCCGGCTTTATCATGCAGATACAGTACAAAAAAAGGGAGGCTTGACAGCTTGTCATCTATTATATATCATCAAGTAGTGAATTAAGTTCGTTACATGATATGGACGGGAGGTATCGGATGAACCCACAGTACAAGAAGAG
>JAAYKM010000062.1 GCA_012522415.1 Deltaproteobacteria bacterium
CGCCGCCGATATTCAGCAGGATATCACCGATATCTCCCCCGATATTCTGGAGGTTCTGGCACTGAGCGGCATCTGCCTTGCGGAGCTGGATGAACTGATTATGCTGGAGGAAATCGTCTATGGCAAATGATTTTCCGTATGTTTACCCTTATTCTCGTGAGGAAGCAAAGCGGCTGAACCAGCTTCCCCTGTGGCGGGATAGCCATAAGGAGAACGTGGCCTGTAAAGATGCCATTGAGGAAGCGATTCGCCGTAACTTTGACGGAATGCATCTCGACAAGGACTGTGCCGAAAGTGTACTCGGCAAGTTTGGATACCACCGGGTGGCTTACGTTCTCGCCAACTCCCTTCAGCGGAAGGACTACGATGGGCGCTTTTCCCGCAGCAACCACGATTGGGCAAAGCAGACCTATATCCCGCCCGATAAGGACGCCTACACTGACAGCAACAGTAAATTCGCCGTGGACAGCCATCCTGCGGTGCTGGACGGTTTTGTCAACCAGTACCGCAGGGCATACCAGAGCCTTGCCCTGTTCGACCATACCCACTGCCTACCCGATACGGAAAAGCAGGATTTTGAGGGCAAGGTAATTGTCCTCTCGCCCAAAGCGCTGAAGGAAAGCTGCCTCACGGCACAGGATCAGCTCTGGCTGTGTACCGGCGGATTCGGCGCTCATGCCGGAGCCAGAGGACGGGCTGTCTTTGCCACCAACCTCGCAGACGGTGAGAAAACCCGCTGGGATAGAACCGACTTTGTCGGCGTGCTCGCGGACAGCCACCTTCCCGATTGGGCGATTGAAAAGCTCTCAGAGATGCAGGAGCAGGAATTTTCCGCTATGGGAGGGATGGAAATGAAGTGACGGAGGTGGAAATATGTCTGGAATCTCATTAAAAAATGGCCTCATTTCCTACTATGGGAATCCGGCGGGATACACAGAAAAAGAAAAAGCCGTGGTGGACAGCATCTTCCGAAATGATGAGCTGTCCGGCTGGCTAAAGAGCCGTTCCTTAACGCCTGAGTGGACAGACGGCGTGATGGAGCGGCTTCTTGCAGGGGAACGAATGGGCGGCATGGAAGCCGCCACTCCCCTGAAGAATGTCCGCATCTGGCAGCTTAAGCCCGATGTAGATATTCTCAAGAAGTTTATATCCTACGAAGAAATGGTGCGTCAGTTTGGAGAACCGTCTCCCGAAGATTACCGTATCGCCTATGACGGTCAGCTGGGCACCAACGACCTCGAAGCCATCTATGCAATGTGCAATATAAATCACCCGCCGGGATATAACGGACATTCTCTGTCCATGTCCGACGTGGTGGAGCTTTATGACACACAGGGCAGCGAATATCACTACTGCGACCGCTTCGGTTTCGAGCAGATAAGCTTCGGGGGATCGGAGCAAACCCAAACCATGGACATGGGTATGTAGGCAGCTTCAGGCTGTCTTTTCTCATGCCCCGATCAATAAAAGGGAGGAAACTATATGGTTCAGCTTATGAAAAAGATAAAAGCCACAATTTCACACAAGATTATGGCGGTTAAGGAGGCCGCCGCCAGTCTCGTATTCCGCAGCAGGAGCATTCTCCCCGGCAACGCCGGGGAGGGCTACATCGATACGGCTATCAAAATCCTGCTGGCCGTTGTCCTTGGCGCCCTGCTCCTTGCGGGGCTTTACGCACTGTTTGGGGAAACGGTTCTGCCGACCCTGACTGAGCGCATTAAGGAAATGTTCAACTACGGAGGTTAATGACACCAGAAACTTTGAAAAAGGAGGAAAATCATGCCTAAAAACACAACACCAACCATTCCCAAATATGATGTGAAAACTCACTCCATCCGCCCAGAGGGAAGTTGCAAGGCCACCGCTTCGTTCAATGTTTACGGCGATTTTGTCGTGCGGGGCATCAAGGTCATGGAG
>JAAYKM010000063.1 GCA_012522415.1 Deltaproteobacteria bacterium
CCTGACAGTATGTTCTGTTATCTGACCGGCGAAATTATTCTTTTCAGCAACGACGCTTTTGGACAGCACTACGCTTCCGAGTATCTGTTCAATGACCTCGTTGACCAGGCGGAACTCATGGCAGAATGTATCAAATACTACGCCAACATCCTGACCCCCTTCAGCCCGCTCGTTGACAAGAAAATCAAGGAAGTCCTGGCCTTGAATTTGCCCGTCGATATGATCTGCACAAGCCACGGGGTGGTCTGGCGCGACAATCCGATCCAGATCGTGAACAAATACGTTGAATGGGCGGCCAATTACAAGGAAAACCAGATCACCATCCTCTACGACACCATGTGGAATGCCACGAGAATTATGGCGGAATCAATCGCAGACGGCATCAAGGCTGCCGATCAGGATGTGAACATCAAACTTTACAAGTTATCGCAATCGGACAAGAACGATGTCATAACGGAGGTGTTCAAATCAAAGGGCATCGTGGTCGGGTCGCCCACGATCAACCGGGGTATTCTGACCGCCCTCGCCTCCATCCTCGAAGAGATCAAGGGGCTCCGTTTTGCCGGGAAAAAGGCGGCGGTTTTCGGTTCATACGGGTGGAGCGGAGAATCGCCGAACATTCTGGCGGAGCATCTGGAAAAATCAGGTTTTCAACTGGTTGACGAAGGGTTGAAAGTCCTGTGGAACCCCGATGAAGCGGGTATGGAACAGTGCTTTGATTTTGGAAAGAAACTGGCCGGCCAGCTATCCTGAAGAAATTGCCAGCCCGGGCGCCGAAAGGCGTCCGTTGCCGTTGAACCACTCACCCACAAAAGACGCGGGAGGTTTTGATGGAGACGAAAGCCAGTCTGGAATTAAGGGAAGAGCATGAGGGCATTCGTGTCATGCTCCGCATTATGGAAGCCATTCGCAGGCAAGCCCAGGATAGGGGCGATTTGAATGAAGCCCATTTTGCCGCCATCCTGGAGTTTCTTGATGTGTTTGTGGATCGATGCCATCACGCGAAGGAGGAGGAACTGCTTTTCCCCGCCCTGGAGAAAAAAGGCGTTTCCAAAGATGGGGGCCCCATGAGTGTGATCCTGCATGAACACGTATTGGGAAGGAGGCTTGTCGAAGCCATGGGCGCGTCATTCGGAGCGTACAGCCGGGGAAATAGATCCGCCCTCAAGGAAATTTCCGCCGGCATCCAGGAATATATTTCTCTTCTATCCGAGCATATCGAGAAAGAGAGCGGTATCCTGTTCGATATGGCGGGTTACGTGCTATCCGAGACGGAACAGGAGGCGTTACATGAAGGGTTCGACAGAATAGAAACGGAACGCATCGGTGCCGGAAAACACGAGGAGTTTCATGCATTGCTCCATACTTTGTCCGGCATATACCTGAAGAAGGCATAGTCATTTACCGGGACCGTGAGGAAGGGCCGGGCGGGATTCTCGGGATCGATCCAACAGAAAACAGCCTCATAAAACCTCATGGAGTCAGACGTATCAATTCGTTGCCGGAGGTGCGTTGATGAATTCAGCAAGGTTAAGGGCATGCTTCCTGTTTTTCCTTGCCGTAATGTTCGGTCTCCTCATTTTGGGGGGCTATCTGATCAGCAGGGAGAAGCCTCCGATTCCCCGAAAAATCGTCGCGGGCACAGGGGAAACGCTGATTACAGGCGAGGATATCCGGGACGGTCAAAATTACTATTTCAGTCGCGGTGGTCAGCACATAGGAACAATTTGGGGGCATGGCTCTTATCTGGCTCCGGATTGGTCTGCCGATTACCTGCACCGCCTGGGACTGTATCTGGCGGCCCGCCACCATGGTCTGTCCCCTGAAAAAGCGGGGCGTTTTACCCAGACCGATTATGAAGCCCTGGATCCCGTTGAAAGGGCGCGCCTGAAGATTCTGGTCGGGCGGGAAATCAAAACGAACCGGTACGATCCCCGGAACGGGATCCTCCATTTTACGGAATTCCAGGCGGAGGCGTTCCACGCCCTGAGGGCATATTATACCC
>JAAYKM010000064.1 GCA_012522415.1 Deltaproteobacteria bacterium
ATCGAGTTTGTTTACAATGCCCATGGCAAGCCTCCTTTGAATGTTTTTGTTATGGAAAACAAAAGATACCATCCAAATTGAGAGCTTGCCGCCTTTTTTAAACATTATGTCTGAACCCCGCCGTCAGCCTGAAATGTCATTCCGAATCCCCGCGATAGCGGGGTGAGGAATCTTGAACGCACCACCTCGGGACGGCGTGAGGGACAAGATTTCTCGTCGCTTCGCTCCTCGAAATGACATGGGGGAGCTCCTCCAAAGGACAAGGGATGCTCCTCAGAATACTGTCCCCATATCCCACCTGTAAACAGGTGACAAGGTGGGCTCGTCAGACGGTTACCCTCAAATGACCTGAGGGGCACTCCTCGAAATGACATGCTTCCTTGTCATCCCAAGCCCATCATCCGATGTCGTTTCGAGTGGCGTCCATCAGATCCGCATTGTTCGCGTGCTTCATTTTGAACGTGCTCCGGGTCCTTTTGATGGTTCCCGGTTCGAGTTGCGTGACATCCTCGATACGGTCGAAAACGAATCCCATGTCCTCTCCCATGTCCTTGCGGTCACGCATCAGTTCAATCGCCCGGTTCTTATCGTAGGGAACGAGATCTTGCTTCGGTGCGTTCGGTTTGCAGATAAACGCCGGTTTCGTCACCGGGGCGGGCATACCGTCCAGTTGCCGCAAATCCCCATACCGGGCAATCATTTCGTCCAGAGGACCGAAATCCAATGCCCGAAGCGGGCAGGCGGCCACACAGACCGGAATATCTCCCTTCTCCAGGCGATCGATGCACATGGTGCACTTGCTCATCTTCGTACCCGGGGCGTCGCTTGCAAATTTAGGCGCCCCGTAAGGACAGACCACGGCGCACTGCCGTGCCCCCCGGCACTTGTCCGGATCGACGAGGACGGCGCCGTACTTTTCCTCCTTGAAGAGGGCGCCATTCGGACAGGCGCTCAGGCAGACGGGATTTTCGCAATGACCGCAGGCGAACGCCAAAATATGCAACCGGAGATCCGGGAAAACGCCATCTTCAAAATCATACACGGTCATCCACTTTTCCGGACCGGGGGGCAGAAAATTCCAGTCCTTGCAGATCACGCTGCACGTCTGGCAGCCGTAGCACCGGCTCTGATCGAAATAAAACGCATATTGAGACATCAGTCGTTTCCTCCCAGTTTTTTCACTTCCACCAGACCGGCGGTCAGAATGCTGTTCACCACATGGGGCAGATGGACGTCACCGATCAGGAAATTGCACGCACCGCGCGTGTCCATGCCGTAAGGCATGGCCTCCGTTTTTTCCTCGCTGGGCATATACCAGGCTCCGAAATGCATGGCCACGGTCCCCGTAATGATTTTGGATGTTACGTAGGCATGAAGGCGCACACAGCCGTACTCGTTGAATACCTCGATGGCATCGTTGTCCCGGACACCGCGTTTTTTCGCGTCGACGGGAGAAATCCAAAGGCGATGGTTGTAGCAGTCCCGCAGCAACGGGTTCTGGTCATGGCACGAAAGGTCACGATACAGGGAAACCGGGGTGATCATCGACAGCGGATAGTCCCGGATCCGCGGCGAAAAATACGAATCGCGGGGGGGCTCCGTCATATACGAAGGCCTCCAGCGCGGGATCGGATCGATCTTCCCACCCCATCTTTTCCTGATATCCGTGCCGGCCACCAAATTCGAGTAGAATTCGATCTTTCCGGACGGCGTCAGGAACGCCTCCGTTCCCTCCCCAATCGTGTTCTTGAATGCGTGAAAGGGCTCCTCAATCGGCACCCGGATGACCGGGTTTTTCAGGAATTCCGCCCAGGGTTTCAGGTCGATTCCCACCGCTCGCAGGGCGCCGTTTTCGTCCTTGATCCACTTTTCGTAAGCGGCGCGGTAGAGCTTCTCGACCTCCTCGTCCCACTTATCCCAAGGAACATCCTTCAGTTTCGGGTTGTACTTTTCGCCGATACCGAGTTTGTTGGCGATCTGCGTCCAGAACCATTCCACCGGCCGGATTTCCCCCGGGGGATCCAAGGCCTTGCCGCAGTAGAACATGTAGTTGTTCATCCCTCCGGGACCCGTGCGGAAGCGTTTCGCGTCCAGGTGGAAGGGGTCCGTCGATTCGAGCTGGTGAATCGGGGCGGGAATGACGATATCCATGAACTGTACGGTCGGCGAGTTGATGTGCCACCCCAGGCCGCAGGTGAAGTGGAGCATCAAGGCGGCTTTCAGGCGCTTGTTCAGATCCTGCAGGTTGTTCAGCCAGTTGTTGCCGAAAAAGACGAACTGGAGATTCGGAAGCGGCGACCCTTCCGGGCAGCCGATGGCGAAGCGATATTCCTCTTCCGTGATTTCACCGGCGTCGTATTTCGGGCGCAGGGTGACGGCTTCGGCCATCTTGTTGTTCACCATGCACACATAAGGCGTGAATTCCCGGGGCGCCCGGCCGAATTCGGCGTTGACGTCCGGCAATGACGGGAAATGGGTCGGCGTGACCAGGACGGAGCCGCTTTCGCAGCCGCCGGGGCAGGCGATGTTCCCCGTCATGGCCTGGAGCAACATCGAAGCCGTCGCGGCGTATTCCCCGTAATGCCGTTTGGAGACGCTGTAATGGCATTGCAGGTGAACGGGGCCGCTGGTCGCGTAAAGACGGGCAAATTCCCTGATCGTTTCCGCCGGAACCGCGCAGATTGTTTCCGCCCATTCCGGTGATTTCACCTCCCCGTCTTCATCACCCATCAGATAGCGGCGGAATTTTTCAAATCCCTCCGGTTCGACGAACCGTTCCACAAAGGCCCGATCCCAGAGCTCTTCTTCATAAATAACCTGGGCCACGGCCAGCATCATGGCCGTATCGGTACCGGGGCGGATGGGAATCCACTGATCGGCGAGAACCTCCGCGCTCAGGGTGTAACGCGGTTCGATGACGATTATTTTTGCGCCCCGTTCCTTTGCCAGCTTCAAGTAATACGAAACGGACCCGTGCCAACCCACCAAGGGGTCCCAGCCCCAAAGAACGATCAGTTTCGAGTTGAACAGATCCGGCGCCTCGTAGCCGACCAGGGACTTACCCTGACCGGCGAAGACATTTTTCGCCGGTTCATATCCGAGATGGGCCCTTTCCCCGGCCAGGGTGCCGGAAACGGAATGGTCGGACCAGGAGGCGATGGCCCCCTTGAAATACGGGTTCAGGGGAAAGCTTGAAAATTCGAAGAAGGTTAAATGGGTATGCAGAATGCTGTTTTCCCCGAAAAGGTCGACGGTTTCCTTGAGCTTCGTTGCGATGGTGTCGATGGCCTCTTCCCAGCTTATTTCAACAAAATGGCCGTTACCGTGCCCCCGGCCGCCGACCCGCTTCAAAGGCTTGGTGATGCGGGTGGGGGCGTCGATCTCCCCTTTCCAGGAATGCCCCATGACGCAGGGGCGCTGCTGAACCATGCCCTGATTCAACTGTTCCCGGGTCATATAGGCGTCCTCCCGTCCCCGGTTGGCGTTGAGGCTGTCATCCGTTTCGATGGCCATCAGCCTGCCGTCTTTCGTACGAACCTTCAGGATGCAGTTGGCATCCCAGCAGCCGTTCTGGGTACAGCAGGTATACGTAATCTTCTCATTTTCATGCCGATCCATTAAATCCCGGATCAATGTTTCTTGACTCATGAATATCCTCCCAATGCGATATGGTTCGGGTATGTGCTTATGGGGCCGGGGGTGTCACGGGAAATCCGGTTCTTAAACCGTTTCATCAAAATGATGGTTTTCGCGGTAGTGCCGGTGGATTTCAGTGTGTCATTTTCCGCCGGTTCCCGGTGGGAACTATAACGGACAAGCGCTGGCACGTCAAGCCGTACAGGCAAGGGCATTTTGAAAAGCCCGGTGGACGGAGAACCATTCCGCGGCTCCGGATCACGGTACCGGAATGGCTACCACCAGTAGGGATTACGATACCACGGGCGGTAGTGCCACGGGTGATATGGGTAGGGTCCCCAATACCAGGGATCGTAATAATAGGGGGATTTCGGCTTCCTCTTTCCCCAAAGGCGTATTTCCCTGGATTCAATAACCGGGTACGTGTAGCGAAAGTCGCCGACGGGGCGTTCCTCTTTTCCGGCAACCCGGCCGATTACCGTCACCTCGCGGTCGCCCGTATAGATGGCCGGATCGAGAAAACCCGAATAGCGGATCATAAAGCGCCCCGATGATGTGTCCGTATTCATCGGCTGTTTCTGGAAATCCAGGTTTGCCTGCCTGACGATTACCAGGGTGTCATCAGCGCGGGCAACCGTCTCGATGATGACACCCCCCCAGATGACGGATTGTCCGGTAAAGGCATCCGGAGCCGCGAGAACGTCGGTAAAGGCAACGTCCTTTTGGACCTCACGCATCATCTCCTGTGAAAAGGGAGCACAGGCCACGACGGTGAGCAGAATGACGGCAACGAAAACCTGCGTTCTCATCTAAAACCCCACGCCGACACCCACTCCGCCGCCACTGCCTCGACTGCCCACGCCACCGCCGACACCGATGCCGAACCTCGGACTCCGGTTCGTCTCCTCATCCTTCCAGAGGTGATGCTCTTTCGCGGCCAGTACCGGATACGTGTAACGGATCTCGTTGATCGGACGAACCTGTTTCCCCTCCACCTGCCCCGCCACGGTCAGATTCCTGCCGGCCGCGTATATGGCGGGATCGAGGAAGCCTGTAAAACGCACCAGAAAACGACCGCCCGACTGGTCCGTCGCTTCCGGTTTCTGTTGGCGGTCAAGTTTCTTCTCCAGCACCTCGATCCACGTTTCACCGTCCTTGGCCGTCACGGCGATGATCTGCCCCCCCAGTACGACGGTTTTCCCTTTGTAGGCATCGGGTTTCTGCTGGAGCGCGGCAAAGGAGATGCTTTGGTCCACACTGTTCATGGTGGTTTCTGAAATCACGGAAGCGCACGCGACGGTCAACAACGCCAGGCATACAACGAAAAGGATTCTTCTGATCATCTCTGACCTCCTGCTTAAAAATTTTATCCCCCCTTATCAGGCAAGGGGGAATGCGTATTTTGTGTCAATTGTAATTGATATTTTCATTTATGGAAAGGACAAGTCGGAGGATGAAACAAGAAGGCCCGGGATTCCTTTCACGGGTTTTTCGTTCCGGAGACGGCGACCAATTTCGCGATGTCGTATCTGCCCGGGAACATGATGACGGAAAAACACATGTCCCCGAGGGCGCGCCGCCCTCGGATAAAGAAAATCCCCGCCGTATCATGAATGAAAGCGGCAGGGATTTTCTCGAAAATGTTTGTCTCACGCCGGGAAGCTCCGCCGGATCAGTGTATTTTCTTCATTTCCGTGACGCCGCTGCAATTAACCGACGTAAACTGTCCTTTCAACAGGCAATTTTTCGTTTTTTCGCAGCATATTTCGCCCTTGAGATGGACGTTATCCCTTCCGCTGATGGATTGGGCGGTAAAATTGCAGCACTCTTTGGAAGAACCCGGAGTCACGGTGCCCTTAAAATGGGTCACCTTCCCGTCTCCCGCATTGACTGACCTGGCCTCGAACGTACTGCCGCAGGAGGCGCCCTGATCAATGTCCAGGGTGACCTTGCCCGATGTCGGTTTGCTCCCCATCTCCTTGCAGTGCGTTTCCCGCATCTTCCCCTCGTAATGCCCGCTGATGCAACATCTGAGATGGGGCCTTTTCAGCAAAAAGTCCGACTCCTCCCGGGTCGGCTTCACGAGGCCCGGTTTCTTCACCATCGGTGGGGCCGTGCCGGCCGGATCCGCGGCCTGGACGGGAACGGCGCAGAACATGACGAAAACGGCGAAAAAAATGATAAGTTTCTTCATGATAACCTCCTCTCCTTTCTTCTTTGGCTTGTTGCAGGTTCCTCTGTTTCGGTTTGGGGTGACCCATAACCATTCACCTTAACGCCTCCCGGTGACGCCCGGGGTATTTCCGTTTTCCCTTGACAAAACTTATCATGAAAGCCCCTGCATTTCCCTGTTTTTCGTTTACGGGATCACCATTGAAACGGTCTCCCGCTCCACTTCGAGATAGAGGGCGTCTATTTCGGCCTGCCATTGGATGGTCCAAGCCAGGGCGGTCACGATCCGGCAGTAGGCCCGGATGTCATCGAGTTCGAGGCGACGCTCCCGGCGATCCTTCAGCCACTTCTCGCAGACCTGGTAGCCGCCGGCAGGCTTTGCCTTTCCTGCAAAAGTTAGGCAGCTTCCGGGAGTTTTGGATTTGGCCCATACTGATTCTCCCCGGCCTGACTGTCCTGCACCAGCATGATGAACAAAACGATTGCTCCGATAAGCGGCACAAGCGAGATGAGTAGCCACCAACCCGTTCGGCCTGTATCGTGGAGTCGTCTGACACCAACAGCGATGCCCGGAACCAGAACGGCGAGCATGTACAATGTTGCGAGAATGCTTTGATCAGACTGCCCTGCAATACCGGCGATACCTTCGACTAAGCCTAAAACGAGCCCAATGATGATGTTAAAGAGAAAGAACATCCAGTACTCTTTCCGCCGGGACCGTCCGCTGAATACCGCGTACTTCTTTAAAACCATCAGGTACCAATCCATGTTCCCTTTCCTTTTCCTGGTGGGTTTGTTGCCCGGCACCCGTCCTCACCCGTAGCGTATGCCCTTTGGTGGAGCGAAGGGTCAGGCAGCCGTGCTATCCATAATGGGTTACGACCAATCCTGCCGGCGGCAATAGGCGCAGCGAATTTGCCGTCCAACGCCGTGTTCTTTTCCCTGAAATCCATAACATACCCAAACATATTATGGTAGCTGAAGTGATCCCGATTCCGTATCGCCTCTTTTCAGTGCCCTTGACGACTTCGGAACGGTTTCCTTTCACCGCGTGAGGATCCTGCATGGACGGATGATGATTCTTTTTCTTTACTTAGCGAAGGCAACTTGATAGATGCAAAGCAACGTTTTCAGTAAAGAAGATGCTAAATGGGCGAGCCAAAAGAATTCGACCAAAAACGAACATCGGTTGCAGCGAAAGGCGTTGTCACGGGCGGCATCGCGGTAGGGCTTGCTCTGTTTATGGCCCTGACGGCCAACTCCGTGGCCCTCTGGGCTGATTTTGCTGCAACAGGCCTGGATTTTTTGGCGATAGCCATCGCCTGGTGGGGTCTGCGTAAAGCCGAGGCGGGGAAAACGGGCTTTTTCAATTACGGATTTGGCAGATTCGAAAGCCTTCTGAGCATCGGAATCGCCTTGCTCATGGTCATATCCTTCTTGTGCATCCTCGGTGCCGTCGTTGTTCGCTTAAACAACCCGGTGCCCTTACGCGGTATCGGTGTTTTTATCGGTGTTATCCTTCATTCCATTTTCGGCGTCATCAACACCAAACTGGCCGTGCAAAGCGCCCTTCTGGAAAAAAGGGAAAAAACAGCCCTCATATCAGCCCAAAAGCGCATCTTCATCATCAAGGCAACAGCCAATATCTGCATGTTTGCTGCGTTGAGTTCATCATACTTGTTAAGCCCTTACCCCTGGTCTTATTACTTTGATCCTGCGGCGGCGATTCTGATATCGGCCATGCTTCTGGCAGGAGCAACAAAGGTGTTCAATTTCTCCGTGCGCGATTTGCTCGATTGCGCCATAGAAGAGCAATCTCAGCTCCTTATCATCAGGGCCATGGTGCATCACTTCGATCAGTATGAACAGATACACGAAATACGCACCCGCAATGCCGGAGGAAAAGTGTATGTCGAAATTTTTCTGGAATTTGATCCGGAAGCGAAACACTCATCGGTGATGCGCACCATTCAATCAATAAGCCGGGAAATCAAAAACGATCTCGGCTTTGCCGAAGTCCTGGTCATTCCGGCCAGCAAGAACGGATAAACCTGTCCCCCGCTATCCTGTCGTAACCTGCGGAAATATATTCCCTCTGCTGCCGAAACGGGGCGTCGTTTATCGTATTCCCCAAAACAGGACAGAACGATAGGGAACCCACCAGAGGCTCCCTACAGCCTCAATGGCATGGTTCGACGATTATTTCCATGATCTCAAAAGTTATGCCGTGCTTTATGAATACCGGATGTTCAGGTGCCTGGCCGTGCACCGTTTGAAAACCCAGCTTGCGGAAGAAGCCCGTGGATGTATTTCGCGCGATAGTACGAACTTTGTGGCACTTCCTTGATGATGCGATGCGAAGCAATTCAGCCAATAGAGTTCGGCCAAGGCCTTTCCCTTGAGCGTTTGAGGCGACCGCCAAATGCCGTAACTCGATCTCTGTGTCACCTGTCCAGACGGCAACCAATCCGCCCGCGACATGTCCATTCAGCTTGACAATCAATGCAATCTCTTTTCCCTCGACGACAAACTCGCGACGGATATTTCGATGAAATCCGAGAGATTGCCACAGGGTCCGCCAAAGGAGTTCGTCCAACTCCGTGGTGTCGGATGTTGTTGTCACTGTTTCCACGACCATCCGGTTCATTATCCATCATTTCTGCGAACGGCGGAACCCGTCAATGAAAATGAGCCCCCTCCGCAACTTGCGCTCCAAATCTCGCCGTTTCATCCAATCAGCACCTTTTCCTGGATAGCATCTTCAGGCAGTCCTCGAAGGATGTCCGCCTTGCGATCTTCGAGAATCAATTCAATAGCCTGGTGCAAACTATTCTTGGTTTCCTCGATCGCCTCCCCTTGCCCATTGGCACCAGGAATTTCCGAACCTCTATGAAGGCAAGGGGTTCTTCATATTCTGCGACAAGAGCTGCGGGCAGGGCTTCCAGAAGCAGGATGATACATACCTGTCAAGTGGTTTTCAGATAGCGGCGGGGCTCGCGTCGGCTGTAAGGCGTCTCCTGGAAGCGATGGCTGGCATTTATTTCTTTAGTTTTCTAAAGAGCCACCAATGCAATTCCATATCTGGATTGTCAATATGGTCATTTGCCATATGAGTTTGCTCGGTAGCCTTTATAAATCTTTGGTCCGCCAATGAAATCCGTTTTTTAACCTTGCCCAAATCATCCTCTGATGCATACTGCAAAGCCTTGAAAAGTTCTGATCTGGGCCAAAGATCGTGATCATATTCTTCGCTGGACCCAATGTCATTAACGCTTGATTGTTCAATATACGCTACGGATTCCTCCCACCAGGATACATATGCTTCCAAACCTTCCTTCGCCTCATCATATGAATGGCCCTCCAACATGCAAAAGCGGGCCAAGCCTGAAGTCTTCCCTCTTTGACTCAATCTTTTTAATTCCTGTTTTATACTATATTTTGACATAGCTGCTGGCTACTGAAGTCGGTGTTAATAAAGAGCGCAACAGCGAGCGTTGGGCGGTCCGTTGGATTGACCTGTTCGCTATTTTCTTTTGAGTTTGCCTTGATCAATTAGTTGGCTGCCAATGTATCGTGCCATTTCTGCATAACCTTTTTCAGTTGGATGCCCATCATACTTAAAAAAATAGTCAGATTTATTCTGTAAATTGTAAAAATCAACCTCTTCCCGGACAGTCAGTTACTCTTCGGTGAGGCAGCTTACACCACCTGTTCTTGTTTTGTTAGCTCTTTGGCAGCAAGAGCCGCTTCAATCGTTTCAATGGGTCGTCTGCC
>JAAYKM010000065.1 GCA_012522415.1 Deltaproteobacteria bacterium
GTGCCTGTGGGAACGCTGCTGAAGCTCAACGGGATGAAACTCGATGACCCCCTTCACAAGGGCCGCGTTCTGATCCTGGAGGAACGGGAGGGCTAGTCATGACGGTCCGCTTCATACGGCCATGCGGGGTCTTGCTCGCTGTTCTGCTGGCGGTCACGGTCGTTTCGCCCTGTCCGGTCTTTTCCGCGGAAGAGAACCGCCCCGGGCAGGAAAACTTTTTTGTCGTGAATCCGTCCCTGATGCCCCATGCCGTGGCCCGACAGACGGCCGAAGGGCCGGAACCCGTTCTTCAGGGGCTGTTTGAGCCTGGATCCCCCCTGGACTTTGAAGGGGAGGAGCCGATCCCGCCCCGTCGGGAGAAATCGGACGAGTTTGGTTTCCTAGGTCTGAAGATGTCCCTGTCCCGTCTCGAACTGGAGCCGGATTCACAACAGCGCATTCGCATGGGGGGCGGCGATCCGTTGCTCTGGTCGGATTTTCGGGCCATCTTTTCCGGAGGTTCTTTCGGGAGGGACGAATTTGATGCCTTTGTCGATGTTTTCCGGCCCCAGTTGAATCTGGGGATCCCCTTTTGAAAGACCTGCGGGTACGTGGAAGCGGCAACCCATCAATTCCGGTCTGACCGGCCGGAACCGAAAGACCTGCGGGTACGCGGGAGGAGCTCACTTTCCCGAACCTTTGCCGCCGCCTCTTGGGAAAAACCTTCGGCTACGCGGGAGCGGCGCGTCCCGTCTGAACGGCACTCACCGTCCTCTCCAGTCGCCGTTTCGGCCTCCCTATATCATTGATGTTATTTAGTGCCGACTTTATCCTTTCGTCCGCGCCCCAGTGCCCGTACCCCCCTGCCGTTTTGCTCATTCATCATGTCCTTCCCGCCGTCCCGGGGTGTTTCGTTCAGGACTTCTCACGTTCGTTCGAAGCGACAAAGAGGAACGTTCGAAGTGACAAGAAGTTATGTCCTTTCGCCCCGGCGGTAGCCTCCGTGTCATTTCGAGGAGCCCTCACCCATGTCATTTTGAGGAGCCCCCTATGTCATTTCGAGGAGCGCAGCGACGAGAAATCTCGTCCTTCACGCCATTCCAATGCGTTTCGTTTAAGATTCCTCACCCGCCTCCGGCGGGATTCGGAATGACCTGTAGGATGCGGCGGGATTCGGAATGACATTTTAGGGCTACGGCGGCTCGAATGACCTGTAGGATGCGGCGGCTCGGAAGGACATTTTAGGCCAGAGGGGGATTCGGAAGGACATGCGGGATGCGGTGGGATTTGGAATGATGTGCAAGGACACCGTTGAGATTCGGGATGGCATGTGGGATGCCGCAGCTTGGAATGATAACATGAAAAAAAGTGTACCTCCGACAGGGCGATAGTACCGGACTAACCCCTACGTTTTAGAAAACATTAAGGAGGTACACGCGGTGAAGTATATGGGAATTGATTATCATAAGCAATACTTTGTAGCGACGATGATGAATGAACAGGGCGAAGTAATCAGAAAAGATGGAAGCCTCAGGGGATTCAGACAATAAAGGCAATGAAGGGTGGCGTTTGCAATGACAATGGGGTATGAAGTGATCTTCCCCGGGGTTGCGGACCGTCCGAAGAAACACCAAGTTCGGGATGAGAACGAGGGGGGTGTTCGGCTTGAGCCGGGCATCGGTCGCGGGCAGGATGGCTTTCAGGCGTAGGATTTTTCGCTTTCGTTCGATATGAGAATAGAAGGAGGATCATATTCATGAAGATTTTCGATGGACTTCACGCCTTCATCTGGCAGGATTATCGTGAGAACAACAGCAACACCTATTTGATCGACCGGGAGAAGAAGATTCTCATCGATCCGGGGTACGACCATCTCTTTCGTCACGTGGAACAGAACCTGAGCGACCTGGGGATCGACCGTTCGCAGATCGACTACGTTCTGGTTACCCATGGCCATCCCGACCACCTGGAGGCGGCCTTCCGTCTTCAGCGCCCGTCGCTCCTCGGCCTGAGCCGGGAAGAGTATCGTTTTGTCCGGGAATGGGCGGGCGGAGACTATGACATCCCCGCCCCGGATCTATACCTGGAAGAGGGACCCCTCACCCTGGGGGATGTGGTTCTGGAAATTTACAACACACCCGGCCACTCGCCGGGGTCGGTTTGTCTGTACTGGCCGGAGACGAAGGTCCTCTTTACGGGCGATGTCGTCTTCAATCAGGGAATTGGGCGGACGGACCTGCCCGAGGGCAGCGGCGCCCGTCTGAAGGAAAGCATCCGGAAGATCATGGACCTCGACGTGGAGTATCTCTTGAGCGGCCACGGGGATATCCTTGCCGGCAGGGAGGTGGTGAGACAGAACTTCCGTTTTATCGAGGATTACTGGTTTCGCCATCTATGACGATGCCGCCCTGAACGGGGTCGCGCCGCGCCGGGAGACAGGATAAAAAATCTTGATTTCTCGAGGTTCCTATAATAAGAGAGCAGATCGTTTTTTACGATCCATTTATTTTCCTTGCCCGATCCCGGTGATCGGGCTACAAAGCCGAGAGGAGGTAGGTCATTGAGAAGGTACGATGTTGTTTTTATTGCCATGGCGAATCTTTCCGACGCCGAGATCAGTGGGATCGTCGAACGTTATCAGACCATGGTAACGGAGCACGGGGGATTGATCATCAAGGTCGAGAAATGGGGCAAGAGGAAGCTGGCATATGATGTCCGGAAGCAGAGCATGGGGTTTTATGTTCTGTTCGATGTGGCTGGTGACAGTGAAATTGTCGATGAAATGGAACGGAACCTTA
>JAAYKM010000066.1 GCA_012522415.1 Deltaproteobacteria bacterium
AACTTTGCCAAGCTGCTGCGGTGGGCAGCCGCTTTTTTGCGTCTAATTTTCCAATGGCTTTCTAATTATCAAAGAACCATCTCTTACGGTAACGCTTTATCAAAATAGACTTTTTCAGAACCGACTAAACCATCATTTTGAAATTGAATTAATTCTTCCGCTGTGCCAAATCCGGAAACCCCCATATTGATCACTTCTGCATGAATTTCTTTCTCGCGCAGCCTTTTTTGCAGTAAAGCAGGATACGTCTCTTCGTCTTGTACACCATGCCCTAACGTCACGCTGTCACCCTGAACCATAATGCGTATTACGCCATCGGGCCTTTTGATGCTGTATTCATCCGTGCCTCTGAAGCCAGCGGAATTAGTGTTGTATTGATATGCATATTCAGGTGACTGATGGATGGCTTTTACATGGCTAATATTTTTCCTTATTCCCCACGGCGCGCTTTCGACAAATCTTGGAACCCTATACTGAGGCGATAGGATTCGCACTGTAAGCTCCGCAAGAAAAAGAACTAAAAAAACAGAGATAAAAAAAGTTATTATTGTAAAAAAGATCTTTTTCCCTAAACGCAGTTCTTCCATTGTTGTCACCAAAAATTCACATTCACTGTGAAGCCGTCGACTAAAAAAATACGTAACGCGTTACCGGATTTGGGAAACACCGATATTTCTCCTCGAAATATGAGCGGCCCTGCCCGGACGCCACATGGATCTTGGAGGGGGGCACTGAAGACATCCTCCTGTTTTTGCTGTTGTTCTTCCGCCGCGATCACCGCAAGAGGCATTCCACCGACACCATCCAACGCCCCCACCGTGAGATTCGGTGACGGTCCCGGGTTGTGGGGCATCCTTTCAGACTGCGAGTCATAATTTGACGATCTGCACGTTCGTCATTGCTCTCCCCAGAAAATGCTCTCCAAGGTGTCGAAAGCGTAGGGGAACGTCCGTGATGTAGTACCGGTAGTCCGGAATGGCGTGGTCAGGGTTGGCCAGATGCTGATCTGCCAGCAGCCCTGCCGTAATCGTTGCCATGGCCTCGGCGGAATCGACGAGCTGAATGCCGGGGCCGACAAGATCCTTCAAAAGAGCTTTTAAAATCGGATAATGGGTGCACCCCAGGACCAGAGCATCGATGTCCTCCGCCAGGACCGGCCGCAGGTATTCCAAGGCTGTAAGACGGGTGACCTCATGATCCCACCACCCCTCTTCCACAAGGGGCACGAAAAGGGGACAGGCCTGAGAAAGGATTCGGATGGAGGGATCAAGAGCGTGAATCGCCCTGGTGTAGGCGTTGCTGTTGATCGTTGCCATGGTGCCGATGACGCCGATACTGCGGGTCCGGGTATGGGCCACAGCCGAGCGGGCCCCCGCTTCGATTACATCGAGAACGGGAACGGGGGAAAGGTCCTTCACGGCGGCGTGGGCCACAGCCGCCATGGTATTGCATGCGATGATCAGGAGCTTCACACCCTGCTGTAGCAGAAATTCGGTGATCTGGGTGGAGTAGCGATTGATGGTTTCCACGGACTTGATGCCGTAGGGCACCCGGGCCGTATCGCCGAAGTAGACGATATGTTCAAATGGAAGCCTTTCCATCAGGGCCCGGACGACGGTCAAACCGCCGATACCGGAGTCGAAGACGCCGATAGGCTGCCGGTTTTCAGGTTTCATGTGTATTGCCCTGGATATTCCTCTCGCATGTCTTGCTGGAGGATCTCATTGATTCCGCTGCAAGCGTCTATGCTTTGCCTCCCGTATAGTCAGCCACCACGATGGCCAAAAGGTCGGAGGTTGCCGCGGCCTGCAGGACCGCGTGGATCTCCTCCGGATCATGGGGGTTGTGTATCCTTGTTATATAGTCCTGATAAGGGGTCAGAGTTCTCTCAAGCGTGCCTTCAGGGATCTTTTGACCTCCCGTTGTTTCCGCTTTTCCATTGTCGAAGATCAGTACCTTCAAGGGAATTTTCCTCTGAATCGCTTCGTTCAGCCCCAGGTGACCGGCGGCAATAAACGAAAAATCCCCCGTCAAAGCCCAGACGGGCTTATGGCCCGCCATGAACGCGCCAATTGCCAGGGGCAGACTGCCACCCATGTGGGTGGTCAGATCCACACATTCAAAGGGCGGAAAGCCGAACAGACAGGTATGCCCCGTATCAGCGGTAACAACATTTCCCCGTACATTCCTGAAAACGGAAAACAGAGGAATATAGCGAGACAGAACTGATTTCCACTTGTCCGGCATGCCGTCGGGAATGTCCGGGACGGGTGGTTTTGCCAGGGCGTCGCTGTTCCGGCCGGTTCGTTTGATCCTGAGCAGTTCATACTGATAGGCGCCGAAGGCAGGACAGAGTATATGGCGGGTAATATCACGAACATAGCTGGTTTCGAGGGGTGGCGGCGTAACCTCCGAGAGGGAAACCTCCAGGTCCATCTCGTCGGCATTGACAATCACCGCGACCGGCAAAGCCAGGCGTTCCGATTCCGCGAAGGCGGAAATAATCACCTCTTTTGCGTTTCCCTCGCGGGCACGGACGTGGTGGAAGGGAACGCCCATACCCGTTAAAAGCGGGGCGCTGTGCAGGATGCTGGCTGAATGTTTGCCCAGCGGATCCTCCAGAATCAGAATAATCAGGCCCGCCGTGGTTCCGGCATAGAGCGCGTCTACAACGCTGTTCGCCGCCTTGGCCAGGCCGTGGCCTTTCATCATGGCGCATGCCCGTCTGCCCGTCAACGCGGCGCCGTGGGCGAGGGAGAAGGCAACTTCTTCATGAAATGAAAAAGGATGCGAAATACGGCTTAACGAACAGAAGTGATCATGGATATCCTGTCCGCCCGTTGCCGGGACATACGTCAAAAGTGCGTCGGCTTCGAACAGGGTTTGGGCGATGATATATGAAAGCCGTGCGGTGGTCATCCGATTCACCCATATTCCTTTTATGTCTGATAGGTTGGCGGCCAAAGGGCCACTTGTTTTTTGAGTGGATACCTATCACATTTAACGGGCAATGTCATCGAGACATCGAGGGCGGTACGGTGTCACCCTTTTATACACCCCAGGGCACGTAATCGGGCCACTTTTTTGGCGATTCCCGCCCTATGAACCACATCGACGACCCAGTCAAGATTCTTGTAGGCTTCGGGGATTTCCTCTGCGAGCGTGCCACGGCCGGAGGCCATGACGACGACCCCTTTATCGGCCAGGTCCTTGGTAATGGAGCGACCCCGGCTGGATTTCGTCGCTTGGGCGCGGCTCATGACACGCCCCGCTCCATGGCAGGAACTGCCAAAGGTTTCTTCCAGGGCCTTGTCTGTGCCGGTCAGGATGTACGAACCGCTACCCATATCACCGGGAATTAAAACGGGCTGACCGATGTTCCGGTATGCAACCGGTACAAGGGGATGTCCGGCGGGCAGGGCTCGGGTTGCCCCCTTGCGGTGGACGCAGAGTGTGCGATCCTTTCCGTCTACCGGGAGGGTTTCAATTTTGGCGATATTATGGGAGACGTCGTAGAGAAGCCGCATGCCCAAAGCCTTTGGGCTCATGTTGAGTGTTTCTTCGAAAGATTTACGGACCCAGTGCATGAGGACCTGTCGATTTGCCCAAGCGTAGTTTGCCGCGCAAGCCATGGCGGCCAGATAGTTCTGTCCCCGGGGTGTTTTGAGATAGGCACAG
This sequence comes from Deltaproteobacteria bacterium, assembly GCA_012522415.1. Lineage (NCBI taxonomy): Bacteria > Pseudomonadati > Myxococcota > Myxococcia > Deltaproteobacteria bacterium. Next base: position 3,679 of record JAAYKM010000066.1, read on the forward strand.
GCGCGCTGACGATCCGGCAATTCAATGTCCAACTCGCCAATATGTTTGACCATTCCGGTTAGGTAATCGTCACAGACCTGATGACCCAGTCCCCTGGAACCGCTGTGGAGCATGATAACAATCTGTCCTTTGTCAAGACCGTAAGATCTTGCCGCCGCGGGGTCGAAAATCTCTTCCACAACTTCAATTTCCAGGAAATGATTGCCTGAGCCCAGAGTGCCCAGCTGGGCGCGTCCCCGTTCAATGGCCCGGGGGCTGACCTTGTCCGGATCGGCTCCGGCCAGCATCCCCCCCTCTTCCGTGTGGTCCAAATCCTCGGGGGAACCGTAGCCATGATTGATGGCCCAGCGGGCGCCATCGGTAAGCACCTTTCTGGATTCTTTTTGTTTCAACTTGATGGACCCTGTCGAGCCGACGCCGGAGGGAACTTGCTGAAACAAGGCGATTACCAGATCCTTGATGCGGTCCCGGATTTCCGGGAAGGTCAGATGGGTGGTCATAAGGCGGCAGCCGCAGTTGATATCGTAACCCACACCGCCTGGAGAGATGATGCCCTCCTCGACATCAAAGGCGGCAACCCCGCCGATGGGAAAGCCGTAGCCCCAATGCATGTCCGGCATGGCCAAAGAATATTTAACAATTCCGGGAAGGTGTGCCACATTGGCGACCTGTTTTGGGCTTTCGTCCCGCCCCATGGACTGCAACAGGTGTTCACTGGAATAGATGATTCCGGGGACCCGCATTTCTCCATGCCGGGGAATCAGCCAGCGGAACTCGTCCAACCTTTCCATCCTGATCTCAGACATCGAAGATTATTCGTCCTTTCCACCCTTGCTCTGTTTTTTCCACCGCCGCTTTGTGATAGGTTACGGCCTTTATTTCTTTATTGATGAGGTGCTTTTGTGTGTTTATATGTTCTCCGTGGAGGATCGCTGTCAAACGATAGGCATCGCATGCATTGATCGCAACCGTTTTGGGTAAAAATCGCTCCCCGTTTATTAGATAGAGAACCTCGCGCAGAAAATTGACAAACAGGTCCGTCTCATCCGCCCCCTCCACCGAAAAGTGTTTTTCCTGATCGGGGGAGACGCAGTCTGCATGGGTGATCAACGCAACGACGGCCAGGGCGGCACAGACATACAGTTCTTCCCGGGTGCGACCGAAAAACTCGACACCCAGGTCCGCCGTGTGATCGAAGAGACGAAACCTCCTGTTTATCATAGACATTGTCCATCCTAGAGATGTTCAATCTTACCACAGGGTAGGTAAAAGCCAAAGGACGAAAAAGGCAGTCCCGATTTTAGTTCGTTCGGGACTGCCTGTAAAAAGGGGGAGGGATGAAGTTGGATTATGACATTACCACTTACCTGGTCCTGGACCGCCACCCGGATGCTTGCCCCACGTTCTGCCGTGTCCGTAGCCCCGTTCCCGGTTGTTTCTCTGAAACTGGGTTCTCTGTTCCGGTGTGAGGACATTCAGTACTTCAAGACGGAAAGCCGTCCGTTTTTCCTCAATCTGGCTACGGAGGGCCTGCACTTCCTTTTGTGTGTCCTTGATCTTTGCCGGATCGGGATTGGTCTCGAGCCAGAGCGTTCTCAATTCGTTTCGCTTGACGAACATCTGGTTTCGCATAGTCTGCATCTCCTTCCAGTGATTATCCCGCAGGGCATCCATCTTGCCTGTCTGTTCCGCCGTCAGATTCATACCGTAAAATCCGGCCATCATACCCCGCTTGTCACAGAACCAGCCGCCATGGCCACGACCTCCGCCATAAGCGAATGTAGCGGTTGCTATCAGAC
>JAAYKM010000067.1 GCA_012522415.1 Deltaproteobacteria bacterium
AAAGAAAAGTTGCCGCTGTTCAAAAAACGAAACAGATTACCAAGGCCATGAATATGGTTGCGGCGTCCAAGTTCAAGTCCGCCCAGATGGGAATGGAGAATTTCCGGCCTTATGCGACGAAGTTCATGGATGTTCTGAGCAGTTTGGCCCTGCGTGTGGATGCGAATTCGCACCCCCTCCTTGCCGTTAGAGAAGCGAAACGGCTCCGGGTGATCTGTATGACCTCCGATCGGGGGTTGTGCGGTGGTTTTAATAATAACCTGATCAAGGCGACGGAGAAGTTCATCGAGGCCAGAAGAGACGAAGGCAGAGACGTTACCCTGATTCCAATCGGCAGAAAAGCCAGAGATTACTTCAGGAAAAGACAACCCATCATGAATGACCGGACCGATGTGTTTGGAAAGTTCGATATGAGTCTGGCTGTAGCAATCGCACGGGATGTCGTGCCTCCTTTTATGAAGGAGGAGTACGATGAACTATATCTGGTTTATAATCAGTTCGTCAATGTTTCCGTCCAGAAGCCGATGGTTGTCCGCCTGTTCCCACTGCCGACGATAGGGGCGGACGAGGATGTCGATCCGGAAAAGCGCATCGATTATATCTATGAGCCCTCGGACGAGATACTTTTAGAGCGACTGCTCCCCATGTACGTCCACGTTCTGATTTACCGTGCCCTGGTGGAAACGTCTGCAGGGGAGAACGGGGCAAGGATGGCCGCCATGGATAATGCGACACGAAACTGTGAGGAGCTGATCGGCAGTCTGACGCTCAAGTACAACAAGGCAAGACAGGCGGCGATTACGGCGGAACTCATGGATATCGTCGGCGGTACGGAAGCTCTGGCCAACGGTTAGAATAGCGAGGGGAAATAAAAATTCTCTAAAGTTTAATAAAGGAGATGGGTATGAATATAGGAACGGTTGTGCAGGTTATTGGACCTGTAGTGGATGTGGCGTTTGAGGAAGGAAAACTCCCGAACATCATGAACGCAATCGCAATTACCAATGCCGCCATCAACGACGAAGAGGACAACCTGATCGTCGAAGTCGCCCAGCACTTGGGTGACAACGTCGTCCGTTGCATTGCCATGGACATTACAGACGGTATGGTAAGAGGTATGAAGGCAAAGGATTTGGGCCAACCCATAACGGTTCCCGTCGGTAAGGAATGCCTAGGCAGAATCATGAACGTCGTTGGGCGGCCGGTCGATGGCCTCGGTCCGATCACCTCGCAGAACTACGCGCCGATTCACCGTGAAGCACCCTCTTTCCTGGAGCAGGATACATCGGTGCACGTTCTGGAGACTGGTGTCAAGGTTATCGACCTCCTCGTTCCATTTCCCCGGGGCGGTAAGATGGGTTTGTTCGGCGGCGCCGGCTGCGGCAAGACCGTCGTCATGATGGAGATGATTCATAATATCGCCATGCATCACGGTGGTATTTCCGTGTTCGCCGGCGTGGGCGAAAGAACCCGCGAAGGGAACGATCTTTACCGTGAAATGCTGGAATCCGGGGTTATCAAGCAGGCGGCTCTGATTTACGGTCAGATGACGGAGCCCCCTGGAGCTCGCGCGCGAGTTGCCCTGACCGCATTGGCATCGGCTGAATACTTCCGCGATGTCGAGGGCCAGGATGTGCTCTTGTTTGTTGACAATATATTCCGTTTTACACAGGCAGGTGCTGAAGTTTCCGCTCTGCTTGGAAGAATGCCTTCCGCCGTCGGATACCAGCCGACGCTGGCTACGGACCTTGGTGAACTGCAGGAACGCATCACCTCAACCAACAAGGGCTCGATCACGGCCGTGCAGTGTGTGTACGTGCCCGCAGACGACCTGACAGACCCCGCGCCGGCAACAACGTTCGCTCACTTGGATGGAACCGTGGTTTTGTCCCGGGGGCTGACAGAGTTGGGTATTTATCCGGCTGTGGATCCACTGGATTCAACCTCCCGCATTCTGGATCCCAACGTTCTGGGTGAAGAACATTATGCCGTCGCCCGTCAGGTGCAGGTGACCCTCCAGAAGTACAAGGATCTTCAGGATATCATTGCTATTTTGGGTATGGATGAGCTCTCCGAGGAAGACAAGATGACCGTCAGCCGGGCAAGAAAAATCCAGAGGTTTCTTTCCCAGCCATTCTTCGTGGCCGCACAATTTACGGGTACAGAGGGGAAGTTTGTCTCTGTTCCCGATACAGTTCGGGGATTCAAGGAGATTCTGGAAGGAAAGCACGATGAACTGCCTGAACAGGCCTTCTATATGGTGGGTGGAATTGAAGAAGCGATCGAAAAAGCGAAAAAACTCGCGGAATAGCGAGCCGGAGGACGTTCCATGGCTGATGAATTGATGCTTGAAATCGTTACCCCCGAAAAAATGGTGTTCAGCGGTAATGTAGAAGAAGTCACAATACCCGGAAGCGAAGGCGAATTCGGGGTCCTCAAGGGACACGCTTCATTACTCAGCTCGATAGAAGGGGGTGGACTGGATTTTACAAAAGAAGGGAAGAAGAGTTATTACGCCGCCGGAGTTGGATATGTTGAAGTGACCTCCAGTACGGTGACGGTACTTCTGGAAACGGCGGAAAGATCAGATATGATTGATAAAGCTCGCGCCCAGCGAGCTAAAGAAAATGCGGAAGCAAAATTGGCAAAACTGAGCAAGGATGATGAGGAGTACGAGTACATGAGGGCTGCTCTGCTCCGTGCCATAACAGGGCTGAACGTTGTGGAAAAAATCGACTGAATATTCTGAATTTATTGAAGAGAAAAGCCGGGATAAAGTCCCGGCTTTTTTTATCCTTTTTGTTGGTCGATCATGGAATCGGCTATTCGGATTGCTCGATATAGATGTCGATGATCTCGATTCTCCGGGTGCCGCCGGGCGTTCTAAACTTGACTTCGCTGCCGATTTTTTTCCCGATTAAAGCCTTGCCGATTGGAGACGTTACGGAAACATGGTTTTTGTCTACATCGGATTCCAGAGGGCCGACCAGTCGATATTGGATGCTGTCGCCGGAATCGACATCCTCAATCACGACAGTGGAGCCAAAAACAACTTTATCATCCGTAAGTTTGCTCAGGTCGATCACATCTGACATGGCCAGATTGTGTTCCAATTCGCCCATCTTACCATGTAAGTATGCCTGGCGCTCCTTTGCGGTTGTGTATTCAGCATTTTCAGACAGGTCACCGTGGGCTCTGGCTTCCTCGATGTCTCTGATATTCTCCGGTATAGCGACCGTTCTGAGTTGCTCCAGTTCCTTTTTGAGTTTCTGGAAGCCCATTCTTGTAATAGGTATTCTTGGCATGATAAATCCCGGATCCAATCACTATAATTGGATTTTCGTTTAATAGAGAAAACATTCTCTGTCAAGGAAATATGATCGAAAAAGATGACCGGGTAGCCACTATTGAAAGGGCCTTTCGCAACTTGCCAATGCAAAGGAAGTGTGTTAGGACGTGGATAATCTCAATGTGCAGCAGACGGCCACTTTTGGTTGGATACGGGGATGATAGACCAGTATAATCGTGATATTAATTATTTGAGAATATCGATTACAGACCGCTGCAATCTTCGCTGTCAGTATTGTGTGCCCAAGGAAGGGCTTTCCTTGCTCGGTCATAATGATATTCTCCGGTACGAAGAGATTTTACGCGTGGTTATGATCGCCGTTAAAATGGGTATCACGAAAGTTCGAATTACCGGAGGAGAACCTCTTGTTCGCCGTGGGGTGATTGATTTTATTGCCACGTTGAACTTGATTGAAGGAATCGAGGATATCAGCCTTACTACCAATGGCATTTTACTGGAAGAGGCATCGGAAAAGCTTTTCGCTTCCGGCGTAAGGCGGATCAACGTAAGCCTCGATTCACTGGATCCGGAAAAATATCATTGGATTACCCGTGGTGGCAGCATTCAGGCCGTTTTGAGAGGGATCGATAGAGTCTATGCCTTGGGTTTCTCGCCTATCAAAATCAATATTGTGGCTATCAAAGGGTTCAATGATGATGAAATCATTAAGTTTGCTGAGCTGACACTGGACCGGCCTTATCAGGTTCGTTTCATAGAACTGATGCCCCTGGGATTTGCGGGCATGGAGAATCTGGGAAAATTTCTTTCAAACGACCTTATCAAGGAACAAATCAGTCAACACTATCCACTGGAGATGGTCAAAGGGCGGCGCAAAAAAAGCGATGGTCCGGCGGATATTTACAAAATAAAAGCAGGACAGGGTGAAATAGGTTTTATCAGCCCGGTCAGTCATCATTTTTGTCGTTCATGTAATCGCTTGAGATTAACGGCGGACGGACATTTGCGAGCCTGCCTGCTGCTGGATGACGAAATTGATTTGCGCCTTCCCCTGCGGTCGGGCTGTACGAACAGCGATCTGGAAACTCTTCTCAGATCCGCGGTGGCAAAGAAGCCCGTTGGACACCAGATGAACTGTGAAGAGAGGCATATGAAAAAATGCCTGAAGGAAATGACTTCAATCGGGGGATGAATTTATCCCAGGACGAAACCACCAATACCCACATATTGGTCGCCTGAGGGCATCGTTCGGGAGTATGCCATGGTATATCGGGAAGCGTTGCTGTACGAAAAGCTGACGGAGGGACAGGTTCGCTGCGATCTCTGCAGCCACCGATGCAAGATCCTTCCTTCGTACCGGGGAATATGCGGTGTTCGGGAAAACAGAGACGGTTTGCTCTACAGTCTCGTGTACGGGCTCGTAATTGCCGAACATATTGACCCCATAGAGAAAAAACCCCTGTTTCATGTCCTCCCCGGGTCGAAATCCTATTCCATCGCTACGGTTGGGTGCAATTTCCGCTGCACATTCTGTCAAAATCACGAGATATCCCAAACGCAACCGCACAAGGGTATAATCCCCGGCCGGGAGGCAACGCCGGAGGAGATCGTCCGTCGTGCTTTGGATTCCGGTTGTGAAACGATTGCCTATACCTACACGGAACCGACAGTATATTTCGAATTTGCTTACGACTGTTGCCGGCTTGCCCACGAGAAAAATATCAAGAATGTTTTTGTGTCCAATGGTTATATGACCAAGCAAGCCATCGATATGGTTGCCCCCCATCTGGACGCCGCAAATATCGATCTGAAGGCCTATACGGAGGGGTTTTACAAGCGGGAATGCGGTGCCAGCCTGAAGCCGGTTCTCGATAATTTGCGGTACATGAAAGAACGGGGGATTTGGCTGGAGATCACGACCCTGATCATACCAACCCTGAACGATGATCCGGAAAAAATTAAGCTGTTGGCCGAATTCATTGGTACTCTGGGAGCGGAAACACCTTGGCATTTAAGCCGGTTTCATCCATGCTATGAAATGACCAACATCGGGCCGACGCCGGTTTCCACGATCCACTCGGCCGTTCAATTGGCCAAAGAAGCGGGTTTGCGATATGTCTACAGTGGAAATATACCCGGTGATATGGGGGAAAAGACACATTGCCACCATTGTGGCCAATTGCTGATCGACCGCCTGGGTTATCAGATACGGGAAAACCACCTTCAACAGGGTTGTTGTCCCCGCTGCAAAACACCCATGGCCGGTGTCTTGTCATAAGGGAAAACAAGTTTTCACCTTCTCTCCCAATCCAGGTCCTCTTCCCGAAAGGAGTGCGCCAGAATTTCCTTGGCCAGCACCGTTGTGTTTTGTGGAACAAGAATCCGCACCTCACCGAGTCCGGCCACGGTAATTGCATAGATTTTGCCCGCCGCCTCATAGGACAGACGTACTGGAATGCCTTCCGTTTCTAGACGACCCTTGATGATATTGGCCTGCAACAGGCCCGAAGCAACATGAACAACATGCCAATTATCCATCAGTTACCGTTCATTGCCTTATCATTTTTTATACGCAGAAAAAACTTGAAACACAATATATGGTGCCGGGCAGAAACAATGGATACAGCCGGTAGTATTTTTGCTTTACATCACATCATTATTCTGTTAGCTTTTGCAAGCCTTAAAATGGGAATTAGGTGTGCCTATGAGATTAAAGCGGGTTGAAATTGCCGGGTTTAAGTCTTTTCGGGATAAAGTGATCCTGAATTTTTCCGAGGGTATTACGGCTATTGTGGGGCCCAACGGTTGCGGTAAGAGCAACGTAGTCGATGCCATCCGATGGGTGTTGGGTGAGCAGCGGGTCAAAACCCTGCGAGGCAAATCCATGGACGATGTTATCTTCAACGGATCTGCCGAATCGCAGCCGGTCGGATATGCGGAAGTTTCCATGCTTTTGGAAGCCGGCGATCAACCTTTCCCGGGAGTCTATGCTGAATTATCCGAATTGGTGATTTCACGTAAAATTTACCGGGACGGTGAAAGCGAATACGGCATGAACGGGTCTGTGTGCCGCCTGCTGGACATCAAGGAGTTTTTCATGGGTACCGGCGTAGGTACCCGGACCTATTCCATCATTGAACAGAACAGCGTCTTCCAACTGGTGGAGGCCAAACCGGAGGATCGACGCCTCTTTGTCGAGGAGGCCGCGGGCATTTCCAAGTACAAAAGCCGGAAAGAATCCGCCCTGCGTAAGATGGAAGCAACGGAGCATAATCTCCACCGAATTCAGGATATTATCCGGGAAGTAAAGGGGCAGCTCAATGCGGTGTCCCGGCAAGCGAAGCGGGCCGAACAATACAAGGTACTGAAAAAAGCAATCAAGGAAGGGGAAGTTCGATTGACTCTCCAGGCGGATGCCGAGTTGGCCCGAACCTGTGAAGAGAAGAACAGGCGTCGTGATGCCTTGGGCCGTCAGGAGGAATCAACCCGCACCACACTTTCCGCCGTTCAATCCAAGTTGGAGGAAACACGCCTGGCGATTGCTGAACTGACAGACCTCCTTTCAAAGGCCCAAGAGGAATACTACGAAGTTAAAAATGCCGTGAGCGTAAAAGAGCAGGGTGTGCGTTTTTTTCAGGGGAGAGTGGAAGATCTGCATAGGCGAAAGGAAAAAAACCAGGCCGATCTGGAAAACCTGACCCGAAGAATCCAGGAGGCCTCCTCGGAGACGGCTCTGCTGCAAGATCAGTTGTCGGAAGGGGAACGGAAAATCACTGAGGCGGTGTGCCGTCTCCAGCGGAAGCAGACCCAGACTGACGAGGCAAAGACCCAAAACCGGTCCCTCCAGGCAATGCTGGAGGAAAAGAAAAAGGAATACTATGAAACCATTACGGAGATCAGCAAATTAAAAAACCTGATCACCACTCTAGGGCGTGTCTTCGAAGAAACCAAGCGACGGGAAGTGCGGGAAAAGCGTGAGTTGGAGGAGCAGAAGAAACGCCTCTCCGAGATTGCAGGGAACTTGGAGAGGTTTACCATGGAAGTCGGATCCGACGAAGAGAAGCGGGAAGTCCTGCAAGCCCGTAAAGACCGGGCTGTCGACGAATTAGAGCGGAACAAGGAAGAATTGAGAGAGACCGGAGAAACCATTACGGAACTGATGGAGGAGATGAGCAGCAAATCGACTCGGCTGGCCTCGCTCCAAGAGTTTCAGAAAGGTTACGCCTGGTGCAATCAGGCGGTCAAGACCCTTATGACCTCCAGATCCGGGGAAAAGGAGGATGGCTTACAACGAGACCATTTTATCGGCTTGGTTGCCGATCATATCAGGGTGCCCCGGGATTATGAAACAGCTGTCGAGGCCGTTTTGGGTGATAAACTCCAGTATATGGTGGTCGAGAGCCAGGAAGATGGTATCAGAGCGATTGACTATCTGAAGGCGGCTGGTTTGGGACGGGGCAGCTTTGTTCCCATGGAGCTCCGAAACCACGGCAACGGTGATTGCATGGCGGATCATCTGCGTCATGCCGTCAGGCTGATTGACAAAGTTGAAGTTGAAGAACATTTCAGGGGAATCGCCGAGTTTCTTTTTGGGGACGTCCTGATGATTCCCGACCTGTCCCAAGGTATCCAGCTCTGGCAGAAAAATGGTTTCAAGGGTACCTTTGTAACACCGGAAGGCGATATAATCCACCCCCAGGGCGTTTTGACGGGCGGCAAGGGAGAGGGTGAAGAAGACCTGAGTCTTTTGCGAAACAAGCGGGAAATGACGGAACTGGAAAGGGAATTATCGATTCTGTCCCAGCGTATGGAATCAGAAAAAGAAGCCAAGAAACAGACTCAGCGTACGATTTTAAACTGGGAGGAAGAACTGGAACATTTCCGAGAGGAAATCCAGCGTACCGTCGTTCGTATCCAGGGTCGGAATAAGGATATTGACCGATACCAGGCCGACGGGGATCTTGTAGAACAGCGGATCAACGCCATCCGTTTCAATATTGAACAATGCATGGCCGAGCACTCCCGTAGTGAAACGGAGTTAAAGGAAGCGGGGGAGGCGTTGGCGATACATGAAAAAAAGGACTCTCGTATCAAGGAAGAGATGAGCGATCTGCAGGAACAGTGGGATCGCGTCCGGAAGGAACTTGAGGCAGGCGAAGAAGCTTTGACCCGGGAGCACATCGATTTGGCGTCCCTCAGGGAAAAACAAGAAGGGGGTAAACGCACGTTGGCCAGACTCAAACATGATCGGGAAATCTTGGCCACGGAAATCGAAACGAAGGAAAACGAAGTTGTCGGTACCGCCACCCAACTGGAAGGCACGAAAAACCGAATCCAGGAAGAGGAGGATACCGTCAGGGCGCTTTACCTGGAACAGGAGGCGCTGGAAGAAGCCCTGAGCTTACGCCAGGAAGCCCTACGAGAACGAGAGGTGTTTTTGCGCAAGCAGGAGGCGGAGGCGGCCGACGTCGCAAAACAGCTGACGGAAGTGGAAAAAGCGATGCGTGAAGCGGAGCTGGAATGCCAAGAGATCAACCTGAACAGGGAGCATCTGTTGAAAAACATCAATGAAAAATATCAGGTTGATCTTGAGGTTTACCGGGAGGCATTTCAGCCGCTGGATGAGACTGAAATCAACGCGTTGACTTTGAAATTGAAAAAAGATCGGGAAAGCGTCGATGCTTTCGGAGAAGTCAACCTCCTGGCTTTGACGGAGTACGAAGAGATCAAGGAGCGATTTGACTTTCTGTCCCGTCAATCGGCGGACCTCGTAAATTCCCTGGAAAGTCTCCAAAAGACCATTTCCCGGATCAATCAGATTTCACGGAAGCGTTTTTCGGAGACGTTCAACGCAGTCAACGAATGCTTCCGTCTCGTTTTTGTTCAGATCTTTCCGGGAGGAAGGGGAGAATTGATCCTGACCGACGAAAAGAATCTGCTGGAAACAGGTGTCGATATTGATATCCAGATTCCAGGCAAAAAAGCCCAGAGCGTAAGCCTACTCTCGGGTGGGGAAAAGAGCCTTGCGGCCATTGCCCTCATTTTTGCCCTTTTACTCTATCGGCCAGCCCCGTTTTTGATTCTGGACGAGGTGGACGCCGCTCTCGATGACGCCAACATCAATCTCTTCAATCGTCTGATCAAGGAGGTCTCGTCTCGTTCTCAAATCATGGTGGTGACCCACAACAAAAGGACTATGGAAGTGGCCGACAGCCTCTTCGGGGTCACGATGCAGAAGCAGGGCATTTCGAGTCTCATTTCCGTCAACCTCAATTAGCTGTCAATCCTTTCTTTACAACTTGCCGTAAACATGTTTATAAGGCGGGTGAAATGACCACAAGGAGCATCTATGGGTTTTTTTGGTAATGATAACAAAGGGTTTTTTGATCGTTTGAAAAACGGTCTGTCCAAGACACGGAAATTTCTCCTGAAAAACGTGGATGAGGTCATTCTTGGAGAAAAGAAAATAAGTCCAGAGTTATTTGAGGAATTGGAGGAGGTACTCATTGCGGCCGATGTGGGGCCGGCGTTCACCTATGAACTGATCGAGCGGATGAAGGATGAGGTGACGCGAAAGGACCTCTCCAGGGCCGATCTGTTGCGCCAAGTCTTGAAAGACACCATGGCAGACATTCTCAAAAAGAGCGAAGCGCCCCTGTTGATTCCCAAGGACAAGTTGTTCGTCATGATGGTCATCGGCGTGAACGGAACAGGTAAAACGACGACCGTCGGCAAATTGGCGCTCCGATTTAAAAACAAGGGGATACCCGTTATGATTGTTGCGGCGGATACGTTCCGTGCGGCGGCGATCGAGCAACTGGAAGTCTGGGGTAAACGGGCCGATGTACCCACCATCAAACAGCAAATGAAATCAGACCCGTCGGCTGTGGTTTTTGACGCCATCCATGCCGCTCAGGCCGGAAAGGCGGATGTGGTCATTATTGATACGGCCGGTCGGCTCCATACGAAAGCCAATCTGATGGAAGAACTGAAGAAGATGAAGCGAATCCTCTCCCGGGAACAGCCCGGCGCGCCACACGAAGTCCTTTTGGTTCTGGATGCGACCACGGGTCAGAATGCCCTGATCCAAGCCGAAATGTTCGCGGAGGAAATAGGGGTGACGGGCCTTGCCCTGACGAAGCTCGACGGGACGTCCAAGGGGGGGGTTATCATCCGCATCGCCCATGAACTGAAACTTCCGATTCGTTACATCGGCATAGGGGAGGGGATCGATGATCTGCGACGTTTCAACAGTGAGGAATTCATTGACGCCCTGTTTGAACGGAGCGCCTAGAGGATTCCGGTACGATGTCGGATTGGACTGACCGAAGAATTTTTGCGGTGGGTGATATCCATGGCTGTCTGAATCATCTTCGGGAACTGATCCGGATATTGCCGATCCGCAAGGAACGGGATCGGCTTGTTTTTATCGGTGACTATATTGACCGGGGCTTCGAATCGCAGGGGGTGGTCGATTATGTGCGTTTCCTGGAGACAAATTTCTGCGAAACGGTCTGCCTCATGGGAAATCATGAACAGATGTTCCTGGATTATCTGGAGGGACGCAACAAGGAGATGTTTCTGTGCAACGGTGGACTGGAAACACTGATCTCCTATGGCCTACATGATCGAAAAAGGGTATCTCCGGCGGATCTGCCGACCGGACATCTTGTATTTTTCCGAAATCTGCGGCCTTATTATGAACAGGACGGCTTTATTCTGGTTCATGCCGGATTACGACCGGGTGTTTCCCTGTCCGTGCAGAGTCTTGACGATCTTCTCTGGATCAGGTTTGAATTCATTAACAACGATTTTGATTTCGGTCAGACTGTGATTTTCGGACATACGCCGCTTTCGAAAAGCATCCCGTTTTATGGGAAAAAAAAGATAGGAATCGATACGGGCGCGGTTTATGGAGGCCGTCTGACCTGCTTGGAATTGCCATCCATGACACTCTATCAGGTGTGATCCCTTCCATGAAAATCATTGAATGCGTTCCCAATTTCAGTGAGGGCAGAAAACAGGATACGATCCAGGCCTTGGCGCAAGCCGTTCGCGAGATAACAGGTGTTCGTCTCCTGAATGCAAGTGCCGATGTCGATCACAACCGCTGTGTGTTAACTTTGATGGCGCCTCCCGGTCTAATTGTCGAAGGGGCCATGGCCGCCGCCGAAGAAGCTCTCCGGCGGATCGATATGCGGCGTCATCGGGGGATTCACCCCCGAATCGGGGCGGTTGATGTGGTGCCTTTCATCCCCCTGGGCGGGGCGTCAATGGATGAGGCCGTAGAAGCCGCTCATCGTTTCGGACACGAGCTTGGAAAGCGGACGGGAATTCCCGTGTACTTTTACGGTGAGGCCGCCCTGAAACCGGAGCGTCGTCAACTGCACGACATCAGGCGGGGGGGGTATGAAACACTGGCGTCAAGACTTCGAGACCCGACATGGCATCCCGATGCAGGGGAAGCCGTTTTCAATGAAAAATGGGGAGCGACGGCAGTGGGCGCGAGGATTCCCCTGGTAGCCTTTAACGTTAATCTGGACAGCGAGGATTTGGCCCTGGCGAAAGAAATAGCCTGTGCAATCCGGGAATCGAGCGGCGGGGTTCCCTGTGTCAAGGCCATAGGCCTGTCCTTGGCCAGTAAAAAGAAAGTGCAGATTTCAATGAATCTGACGGATTATCGAAAGACTTCGATGCGTTTGGTCTTTGATTTGATAAACGAACTGGCCCGAGCCCGTGGTGTTGCCGTGTTGCATTCCGAGCTGATCGGCCTGGTCCCCCGGGATGCTTTGGCTGATAGCCCCCCTGGATACTTGAAGCTGATCGATTTTTCTGCGGACCGTATTATCGAGACCCATCTACGGGATTGAACTTTATTTTTCAGGTTGACCCTCTATTATTCTCAGGAGGATGAATTGACATTCACCTACATTTCATGTTAGGGCAAAGCCCGGTGGAGTATAGGGAAATGACGATAAAACTTCTGATCAACACCTTTATAAGAAGCCTTTTCATCCATTCATCCTTGAACTTTCCCCGGATGCAAAATCTGGGCTTCTGTTTTTCCATGGGCCCTGTTTTGAAAAAGCTCAAATTACCACCCCCCATGAAAGCGGCCTTCATCAAACGACATCTCCAGCTTTTCAACACGAATCCTTATATGTCATCCGCGATCATCGGTTCCGTAGTCAGGGAAGAACTGCAGGGGGAAGGGCAGGATGAGGAAACGGTGGAATGTTTAAAAAACACCTTTATGGCACCTTATGCGGCCATGGGTGATCCCCTGTTCAGTGGTGCCCTAAAGCCTTTCTGCTCTACGGTCGCGGTCCTACTCGCTTTTATGGGTTTCCTTTTTGTACCGTTCATCTATCTGGTGCTTTTCAACCCCATTCATTTTTGGATCAGACTCAAGGGCTTCCTGGCGGGCTATCGGGAAGGAAACGGCGCCTTCAAGTTCATCACAGTCCTGAATGTTCCCCGACTGACCGCAATCATCCGCACCACAACGCTTGTCGCGGCGGGGATCTTGAGTGCTTATCTTCTTTTTGTTTTTGGAGGTGAACTGGGAATCCCTGAACATGCAGCACTCGGTTTTATTTCAGGGTTTGTTGTTGTTTTGTTATCCTATGGTTTGATTAAAATGGGGATACCTCAAACGATGCTTCTGTATGGTTATGCATCTCTTGCCCTGGTCGTTTCCTGGTTCCTATGCTGATAATTGAAAGTTTCGAAATAAAAAACAAACTCGGCCTTCATGCGAGAGCGGCCGCGAAAATCGTAAAAGTGGCCAGTACATACAGGTCCGATATTTTCTTGGAGCGGGATGGCATTGAAGTGAATGGCAAGAGCCTGCTTGGGATTTTGAACTTGGCCTGTCCCAAAGGGAGTTTCATGTCCATTAAGGTGGACGGGCCCGATGCGGAGCAGGCCATGATGGAACTGAAAAAATTGATCGAGGATAAATTCGGAGAAGATTGATGGGAATTGAAGAAGATTCTGGAAAACGCACGCTTGTTTTGAAGGGTTTGGGAGTTTCTCCAGGTATTGTCATCGGAAAAGCTTATATCTTCAATCAGTTAGATGCCCAGATCAAATTTTATACAATCGAAAACGAGACGCTCGTTCAGAAAGAAATAGATCGCCTGATGATCGCGATGGACGAATCGGAAAAGCAACTCGAGGTTATCAGGAACAAACTCAGAGAGGCAGGGGGCGAGGAACCATCGATTATCATCGATGTTCACATGATGATCCTGCGTGATAAAATGTTTTTGAAACATACGCTCGACCATATCCGGGGCAAGAAGGTCAATGCCGAATGGGCCCTCAGCATGACGATCGATCATTACAAGAAACTGTTCGATAAGATTGAAGACGAGTACATCCGGGCGCGTTATTATGATATTCAGTATGTGGGTCGTCGGGTGATCCGTAATCTGTCGGGTGGGAAGGAAGAAGCCATGGCCGATGTTGGAGAGGGTGTCATTGTAATAGCTTCCGACCTTTCTCCTGCGGATACGGCACAGATGTTGATTCGCAAAGTCCTGGGGTTCGCCACCGATATCGGCGGACGAACTTCCCACACGGCAATCGTCGCACAATCGATTGAGATTCCCGCTGTCGTTGGTCTTGAGTATATTACAAAGGTGGTTCGGACCAACGACGATGTGATCATAGATGGCGCCACGGGCTTGGTCATTGTCCATCCCGATCCTGAGATACTGAACCGCTATGAGGAAAAGAGGCGGCACTTTATTGAACTGCGTGATGATTATCTTGAGTTTGCCCATCTTCCCGCAGTGACCAAAGACAACAAGCGGATCGAAATAGGGGGCAATATCGAATTTGTTGAGGAAATCCCCTCGGCTGTCTCACATGGGGCGGAAGGCATCGGACTTTACCGGACGGAATTCATTTATCTGAATCGTGACCAATTGCCGACCGAGGAGGATCACTTTCAGATCTATCGCCAGGTGGTCGAGTCCCGCGGCGTGGGCTGGTCGACAATCCGCACCTTTGATCTGGGGGGAGATAAATTTTTCTCAAAGCCGAAACTGGCCAAGGAAATGAATCCCCAAATGGGTCTGCGGGCTATTCGCTTTTGCCTGAAAGAGATCGAAATGTTCAAGACCCAGATCCGCGCCATTATCCGTGCGAGTGTCTACGGTAAAGTGCGCATCCTTTACCCCATGATTTCGGGTCTTGAAGAAATATTGGAAGCAAAACGGATATTTAACGACGCCAAAGCGGATTTGAAAGCTCAAGGTATTCCCATCGGGAACGATATCGAAATAGGTGTCATGATCGAAGTGCCTTCAGCGGTCATCATTGCCGATGCCTTGGCGAAAGAAGTGGATTTTTTCAGTATAGGGACCAATGACCTCATTCAATATGTCCTGGCCATTGACCGAATCAATGGACAGGTGGCCTATCTTTACGAACCCCTCCATCCTGCTGTGCTGCGTATGATCCTTCAGACTGTCGAAGCCGGACACAACGCCGGTATCCCCGTTGCAATGTGTGGAGAAATGGCGGGTGAGCCGCTTTACGCTATGATTCTCTTGGGGTTGGAACTTGATGAACTGAGCATGAATCCCACCCTCATTCCTCGTGTCAAGAAAATCATTCGAGAGACCACTGTCCAGGAATCCAAAGAGCTTTTGCAACGGGTCATGACTTTTGCATCTGCCGTTGAAGTCCGTGAATGTGTGGAAGCAACCATGAAGGAAAGATTTCCCGGGGAATTTTCTGCTGCATGACCTAGATTCAGACCGGAAACCATTTGTTCAACCGTTGCCCCATGGGTATTCTGGGGGTGTTGATAAAAGGGGGGATCCATCTGAACGTTCCAACTTTTCAGCATGTCGAAAACGGACACCTACAGGAGAGGCTTATCAGACCAAACATCGGCGGCTTTCCAGACGGTTTTATCAGAAACATTGCCCGACGGGCTCGGCTTGACGAAGAGCAGGCCCAGATGCTCAGACATCTTGCAACCCAGGGAATCATCGTTTACGCCCTCAAAAACAAGAGTCGCCTGAACAGCCTCCTCCTCAGGGAAATCACCCTTTTCCACGGTCTTCCCGCACCTCTGTGGTCTATGGGGGAAGAACCTGCCATGGCCGAATTTTCCGATGCCGTGGAGACGGTATCCATTAAGTCGAAAAAAAAGGTCGACATAGAAATCCTGAAACGGGAAAGCGCCGTTTTACATCTCGGCAGCACCCGGCTGGTTCATGACCCGGTTGTGGAAACGGCGCTTCAAAAAGTGATTCAGTTACAGGAGAAGCTGCAGCGTTCCGTATTCATGGTTCCCCTCTTGATTTCCTACGGTCGCCGCCGGGATATTCAGGATGAAAGCCTCTACAATATTTTTTTCGGACAATACGACGACGTCGGCCCAATCCGTCGTTTGATTACTCTGCTCCGCTATGCCCACAGGGTTTCGGTTATTGCCGCCGAGCCGTTGGATCTTCAGGCCTACCTGGAAGATTCGGCGGGCACGCAAGATGAAAACCTCTTGGTTCATCTCCGGGCCGACCTGATCGACCGCATCGATGAGGAGCGGGAAACGACGGTCGGGCCTGTACTCAGGTCCCGCCGTGAATTCATCGATATGGTTCTCCAGGACAGAGATTTCAATGCTTATTTGAGGCAGGCGGGGGATAAGGAGAAGAAGCCGGTCCCCGTTCTTTTAAAGGAATCGAGGCGTTACCTTGATGAAATTGCCGCCGATTATAGCGAAATCGTTGTTGAACTCTGGGATAAAATCCTGACCTGGCTTTGGAAGAATATCTACGACGGGATCGTCATCGACCGGAAGGGGATGGCCCGGGTGCGGAAGATTTCCAAGGAAATGCCCTTGGTGGTTGTGCCCTGTCACCGGAGCCACATCGATTATCTGCTCCTCTCTTACGTCTTCTACAAGGAAAACATCCAGTTGCCCTTCGTAGCGGCGGGAATTAATCTATCGTTTTGGCCCATCGGCTACATCTTCAGAAAATCCGGTGCTTTTTTCATCCGCCGTAGCTTCAGGGGTCTTGATCTCTACAGTGAGGTTTTTGCTCGGTATGTGCAGGCCATGCTGAAAGAGAGGATGCCCATTGAATTTTTCATTGAAGGCGGCCGGAGCCGGACGGGTAAAATGGTCATGCCCAAATTCGGGCTCCTCTCCACGATACTCAAGGCTTATCAGAAGCAAAATGAGGGGAACCTGGGAATCATACCCGTCTATATCGGTTACGACCGTGTGATCGAAGAAAAATCCTATATCAAGGAGCTGGAGGGTGCCACCAAGGCCAGTGAAAAAGCCTCCGATGTTATCCGGAGCCGCAAGGTGGTAAGAAAGCGCTACGGTCATGTCTATGTGAACGTGGGTGAACCTATTCTCTTAAAGGAATACCTGGAGAAGCGTCGTGTTGACCTTGATGGACTGGGTGACTTTGAACGCCAGGCACTGTATCGAAAGGTCAGCTACGACATCGCCTTGGCAATCAACCGGGTTTCAGTGGTAACCCCCAGTTCTCTGGCCGCTACGGCGTTTTTAGCTCATGATCTGGAGAGTATTCGCCACGATCATTGGCAATCCACCCTGAATGTTTTTCATGATTATTTGGTTCATTGTCAGGCGCCCTTTTCTATAACGTTTCAGCGCGAGTATCAGGCCGTGGATAAAGCAGTCATCCTTTTCGTCCGGGAAGAGATGATCACGATGGGTGGTGCCGGGCACGGCGCAGCCGTGCGGAATAGGACGATGTACACCCTCCGGGCGGAGAAACGTTTGAACATGGACTATTATAAAAACATGATTATCCATTATTTTCTCCATGTTGCGTTTGTCAGTCTGTCGATCATCACCGCCAATGGTAATGATGTTACGGTTTCAACCCTTTTCAGGGACTACGCCTTTCTGAAGAGACTCTTTCGCCACGAGTTCATTTTCGACGACGAGAGATCAGAAATGGACGATATACGGGAAAGCCTCGCCTATCTCAAGTCCCGAGGCTATGTGAATTACGAAGATACGCGAGAAAGGGCGGCCATCCAGATCCTGGAGGGCGGCGAAGAGGCCCTGAAGGTGTTTGGCGGTCTTATGCAGACGTACCTGGAGTCCTACTGGCTCGTGGCCAGAAGCACATCTCTGATTGAACCTCCGGGGCTGGATGAAAAAACCTGGCTGAAGGAAATCCGGCGCCTGGGCTTCAAGTCTTATGAGGACGGAGATATTTGCCGTTACGAATCTCTGTCGCAGCAGAATTTCTGGGGTGCCGTGCGGTTTCTAACGGAGGCGGGCCTCATTTCTCCTATCGAGAAAGAGACCCGCAAAGCTTACCAGGTGAACGGTACGCCGGAGATGTTTGACGAGGTCCGTCAAGGCATTTTCCGCTATCTCTACTGATCAACCGTTCGGTTCATGAGCGCTTCGGGAAGCATCAACACACCACGCCCGCGATAAACCGCGTACTCACCCATCTCCTCTTCAATTCTCAGGAGCCGGTTGTACTTCGCCAGGCGTTCGCTCCGTGAAAGCGATCCCGTCTTGATCTGGCCGCAGTTGGCCGCCACAGCCACATCGGCTATAAAAGTGTCTTCTGTTTCACCGGAGCGGTGGGATACGATGGTCGTGTAGCCCGCCTCTTTTGCAGTCTCGATGGTCTCCAGGGTTTCTGTCAGGGTTCCGATCTGGTTCAGCTTGATCAGGATCGAGTTGGCCACGCCGTTCGAAATGCCCCGCTCCAGGCGAAGCCTGTTCGTGACGAACAGGTCGTCCCCCACGAGCTGTACCCTCCCTCCCAGCCTGTCCGTCAGTAATTTCCAGCCATCCCAGTCGTCTTCGGCCAGGCCATCTTCAATGGAAAGGATCGGGTAATTGCCCACCAGGGTTTCGTATAAGCCTACCATTTCGGCCGCGTCTTTTTTCGGTTTTTTTTCTGCTTCCAGGATGTATTTGCCGTCCTTGTAGAAGGAACTCGCCGCGGCGTCGAGGGCGATGCCGATATCTTCTCCCAAAGTGTAGCCGGCTTTCTGAACGGCCGTGCATATGAGATCCAGGGCCTCTACGTTTGATTTTAAATTGGGTGCGAATCCCCCCTCATCACCGACGGCTGTGTTGTAACCCTTGCTTCTCAGGACTGCCTTAAGGTTATGGAAGATTTCGGCGATCATCCGGAGTCCTCCCCCGAAGCTTTCGGCTCCGACCGGCATGATCATGAATTCCTGGATGTCGACGTTGTTGTCTGCATGCTCCCCGCCGTTCAAGATATTCGCCATGGGTACGGGCAGATCCTTGGCGATGATCCCGCCCAGGTAGCGGTAAAGCGGCACGTCATGAACGGTCGCGGCGGCACGGGCGCAGGCCAGGGAGACCCCCAGGATCGCGTTGGCGCCGAGGGCACCTTTGTTATCTGTTCCGTCCAGGGCGATCATGGTATAGTCGATGGCCCTCTGGTCCGCACAGCACATGCCGGTGATTCTCGGTCCGATGACATGGGTGACGTTGTGGACGGCTTTCTGGACCCCCTTGCCCAGATAGCGCTTCGGGTCTCCGTCCCGCAACTCCAGCATTTCGTGTTCTCCCGTGGACGCACCTGATGGCACCGCCGCCCTGCCTGTAACGCCGGAGGACAGGGTGACTTCGGCTTCGACGGTGGGATTGCCCCGGGAATCGATGATTTCTCTCGCGTGTACATGGACTATTTCGGTCATGAATGCCTCCAAGGTGATTTCGTTGCCCGAATCTATAGCAAAGAGGGTGAAAAACACAAGACAATATCCTCGACGGGAGGGATGAAATCAGACGTTGTACTGTCCAGAGGCTTCCGGTTGGTAAAGCGTCTGCATGACTTCAAGCCTTCTTTTTCCCCCGGGAACTTCCCATTCAATTATGTCTCCGACGCGATAACCCAAAAGTGCCATTCCAATAGGGGCCAGGATAGAGATGCGGTTGTTTTCGGCGTTTGCATCCTTAGGGAAGACAAGGGTCCAGATGACTTGTTCATCCGTGGCAAGATCCTTCAAATAAGCGGTGGCATTCATGGTAATGACATCTGACGGAACATCCTGAGGATCGACAATTGTCGCTCGTTCAAGCTCCTTTTCCAGCATGTCGATGGGGAGCTTTGTCTGACGTGGCGAATTACGGTAGGCTTCAATTAAATGGATTAACCGGTCCAGATCGAAAGTCGTGATGAAAATTTTTTTCTCGATCATAATGAATTCCCCATAAAGTTCATTGACGTCTTGTTGACAGCCATTATGATGGATCATGGAAATTATAACATAATGGAGCAATTAGAAGACCAAAAACGGACCTATTGAACTTTATGGCATATTGTTCAGACCGATGTGGCCCAGTCAAAACGTACACTTCGTTAAGCCGCTTTTGCCATTTTACATTCTTTTTCGAAGTCATTTGGATTTTGATAGCCAAGGAACGGGTGCGGTTTTCGGCTGTTGTAAAACAGCTCAATGCAGGCCATGACATCCCGTTTGCCGGGAAAATCTTGCTCACCCTCGCCGGCCGCCGGCGGCGCAAATAAAGCGCGAAGCAAGAAGAGTTGAGCTTCGGGTTACGTATTCATTCAACCCTGCAATTGTCCGATTCAATTCTCCCGGGGGTGCTTTGCCGATGACTTTACCATGACAGAGTACTGATTTGGCTGATTTTAAACCATGATTTCTTAGATGTTGGTGACTTCAATTCCAGGGTTAAGATGGAAAGCCAGCCTTTTGCGGCTGCCTTGTGATGGCCACGCTAAACCCGTCAGTGAATTGAAGACTGAAACGAGTCTCCATGATTATCAACGGTTTTCATGGCTTCAAGTGTCCAAAAAGGTCTTGTGAAAACCCGCGAAACCTCTTATGAAGACGCAGGGTGGTTCCATCCACCATGTATCACTTAGCATCACTTAGAAAGATAAACCTTTCGTTTTGGGAGGAAGTCATGAAAATCATGGTTTTTGCGCCCCATCCGGACGACGAGATCATCGGTTGCGGCGGGACGCTCGCCGGCCATGTCCGGGCGGGTGATGACGTGGTCATTGCGTATCTGACTTCCGGAGAGGCGGGGAGTCTTGCCGTTCCTTCCGAGGAACTGCGGGTCGTCCGGGAAGGGGAGGCCCGGGAGGGGGCAAGACATCTGGGTGTTCATGATCTGATCTTCCTCCATTTTCCTGACGGCTGCCTCGAATTTTCGCCGGAGTTGATCCGCACGCTTACCAGGCTGATTCGGGGAAAGGCCCCCGATGTGCTGTATCTGCCCCACGGACAGGAGACCCCCCGGGACCACCGACTGACCCATGAACTCGGCCTGGAAGCCGTCCGCCGGGCGGGTGGGCCCTGGTTCCAGGACTGCGGCGGGGAGCCTTGGCATGTCAGACACGTTTTGTCCTATGAGGTTTGGACGCCCATCGTCGCGCCTGCACATTATAACGATATAACCTCTTGGATCGATCTCAAGGTGGCGGCGCTTCGCTGCCATGCCTCCCAGGTGGCGACGGTGCCCTATGACGAGGCTGTCAGGGGCCTGAACCGTTATCGCGGGATTCTCTCCGGAACGGGCGACTATTGTGAGGCGTTTCAGGTCATAACAAGGAATCCTTCGACAAGGGAATGAATGGATTTTCCCCGTCATCCCTGGCCGGATTCCGGATGCGGCGTTCCGGTCGCCTTTCCGTCATTACGCAAGGACACCGTCCGCTCAGGACGGCAAGGTCCCTTCCTTTTCAGTTGGAGCGCTGATCCCGGACATCCGATGTCCTTGCATTTCCACTGATCCATGCTAATCTTTACCCATCCGGGGTGCCGATGTTTTTTCACTGTCAATTCAGGAGGGGAGAAATGAAAAACTGGAACATGGACATCGCAGGCGTAACATTTAAAAATCCCATCATAGTCACTGCGGGTACGCCCACAAGAAAGGTTCACGGGCTGGAAAGCTCTATCAGGGCCGGTGCGGGGGGGGTATGTACCAAAAGTATCAGTTTTCAGCCTTTCAGTTGGCCGTTTCCCCGTCCGTGTAATTCTTTTCTGGATAAATGGGGGGACCCCGGTTCCATCATCGGGTTTGAACTGGGCTTCTGGCAGCCGGAGGAGGGTGAAAATTTCATTAAAAAAATCAAGCCGCTTGCGGAAAAAGAGAATACCCGGGTGATCGCAAACATTGCGGTCGAGGAGTTTGAAACGGAGAAACTGAAGGACTTGGCCAAAAGGCTTCAGGACAGCGGCGCCGATATGATAGAAATCGGCTGCCCGTGCCCCATCCTGATTCCGATAGAAGTATCCGAAGCATGGTATGAGAAAAATCTCTCTCGGGTGATAGAAATCCTGAAAGAGGCCGTGGATGTTCCCGTTTACCCCAAATTGTTCGTCGATGCCCTGAGCGAGAAAAACATGAGAAGGATTGAGGACGCCGGGGCGGATGCGGTTCACCTGGTTCCTCCTCCCCATGGTATCACCGTTGATGTCGAAAGTGGTAAACCGTTCATTCCCATTTACGGGCTTTATTATAACCGGGGCTGGCGCGGTATCGGATCCTATTGGACCTACATTGTGTCAGAAATGGCAAAAATTCCGGTCATTTCTTCCGGGGGGGTCTTTGGGGGCAGGGATGCGGTTGAGCGCGTCATGCTGGGTGCCTCGCTCGTGGGGATATGCACGGCCGTAATATATTACGGATACCAGAGAATAAGTAAAATCATTAAAGAATTCGATGAATTCATGGAGAGAAAAGGTTTTGGGACTATTGAAGACATACTCGGAGTCGCTTCACCTTATGTCGGTGACCTTCAGGCATTCGGACGATTGGTCCAGCAGAGACAGGTCCCGAGAGAAACGCTCACCATAGAGATCGATTATGGGAAATGCACCAAATGCGGGCGGTGCCTGGTTTGCAATTATGGCGCGATGACGATGGAGAACAAGACCCCCAGAATTGACCTGACCCTTTGCGAAAGGTGCGGTGTCTGCGAGTCCTTGTGTCCCGTGGATGCGATCATGATTCAAAGACCCGTTTAAATATCACTTTACGACAATGGCGACGGAGCTCCCAGGGCCTAAACGACGGCGATGATTTTCCCAGCGGGCGAAACGACTGCGTTGGGTATTACGATAGAGGGTGAGGTCTGTTTCCCTGGGCAAGGAAAGTTCCCGGCTGTGGATAACGAGGACCGACTGCCTGCCCGCGACGATCGCGTCTAGCAGGAAAGTTTCCAGGGCCGGTTGGGCTGCTGTGATCGTATAACCGTGGAGATCGATGTGGGTCTGGACGGGGAAATCGCTCCGGGGGAGACGCCGGGCCCATTCCAGGGGAAACCGGTAGCCCGTTCATTCCGGGCATGAAAATATCTGTGAGAATCACATGGGGGGGGAGCCTGCTGGACTAAGCCAATTGCATCCCGCTTATCGTAGGTGCAAACCACCTCTCGATCAGCTAATTCCAATATGGCCTTGATGGAATCTTCCGTATCTGGCTCATCCTCAATGAGCAAGACTCGAACCATATATGCCCGCTCCGCATGCCAAGAAGAACGTTCACAAGTATCGATGTGACAGGCTGGGAGTTCAACCGCAAGTGCTTTAGGAGAGAATGAGGGGCTGTATTCAAAGTGGATGCGTGGCCCCACCTCATTTGGGAAACAGATCCTAATTGAAAAACTATCGGAGCGGCTTGCGGGCTGTCATCTGG
The DNA here is from genome assembly GCA_012522415.1 of Deltaproteobacteria bacterium. NCBI lineage: Bacteria > Pseudomonadati > Myxococcota > Myxococcia > Deltaproteobacteria bacterium. The sequence goes on from JAAYKM010000067.1 coordinate 22,992, forward strand.
TAGCAGTAGTCGGGCAAGGGCTCTGAGTCGATTAAAAATTGAGTGGGCTCCAGCACGAACCCCACGTCTGTTAAGTATGGCGCGATCAAGTCTGGGGGCGTTAGGTATTCCAGTATGGGGGTGCGATCTTGATTGCGGAATATCTTGTGCAAGGCCTCGTGGGCAATCTCCTGGAGTCTCTTATCCGGAAATTCTTGCATGACGCATTCTCCCGTAGCATCCAGGCGGGCTGAGACAGCATGTTTATCAATCTTGCCGTCCGGGGCTACGAGACCCACCATGCAAAGCTGCCAGAGGTGAGCCACTAGATGCCAAAACCGAGCGATTTTCTCTTGATGAGGCATGGTGGAGCTGGTGGCTTTAAAGTGTGCAATGCGCTTGTCCCTAAGGGACTCGAATGATGGCAATTCTTTTGGGTGCGCTTGACCTTTGAAGCAGAACACGCCCCCAGGTTTGAGGTAGCGATGCACATTGCAAAAGAACGTGCGCCACTGTAAGGGAAATTCCAAAAACAAAGGACCACCATCGCACACAACGTAATCGAAGGCGCCATCTAGTCCTGGTTGATGCTCCAGCCAATTGCCTTGAACCGACTCGACGTTGGACCAATCTTGAGTCGCCAAGTTCTTCATGCCCAACAAAATTTCCATGCTCAGATCCAGTCTGACGATTCTGCTGGCCCCGATAATGATCGCAAGATCCACTAATTCTGGTGTCGCTCCACAAATCAGGACACTTGCCTGTGGCGTAAGACGCATCACATTTCGATAATGGGCCAGTCCGAGTCGGCTCGGGCGTATGGGAACGGGTTGCACATCCCACAAACGGACATATTCTGAGGCAGCATGGTCATCCATCACTTATCTCTCCTGTGTGAAGAATTTTTTATAAACAAAAGTCTGATGCTGGCGCTTTCCCTTTAGAAGGGTTTTTCCACAAAATCTGAACTGAAAGGAGAAAGCACTATGAAACTGGAGATGACACTATCTGAAGCAAAGGAGATTTTCAAGGAGATTCAAGAACAGCCGGGGCAATTATTCGAGATCATTCGTACAGACATACGAGAGACAGTCGGGCAATACCTGACGCCGATTATGGGAAATGCACCAAATGCGGGCGGTGCCTGGTTTGCAATTATGGCGCGATGACGATAGAAAACAAGACCCCCAGAATTGACCTGACCCTTTGCGAAAGGTGCGGTGTCTGCGAGTCCCTGTGTCCCGTGGATGCGATCATGATTCAAAGACCCGCTTGATTTACGGCAATGGCAAGGGGATTTCCAGGACTGGGATGTGACGGTTTTCCATATGGGTGAAACGGCGACACCTTCCTTGTGATGGAGGATAAAGCTCCGTTCCCGGTGAGAGGGGGAAACTGTATAAGTCTCGAAAGGATTTTTTCGTCTTCATGATGCTTCCCTACCCGAGCTCTGAAAACGTGTCAATTGTCAAAGAATATTTGCCATGTATTAACAGTTACTTATAGATGTTTCGCTGTACTAAAAAGTCGAAAGAGCCATAAAATTGAATAATTGATACTTGCAGCCAAAGGTGCGACGCGCATTGGAGGGTTTATTACCCTGTGTTTTCCATGTTCGCTCATTTGATGACGTAATGAGTGGAAAAAATACAGCCCCAGCCCTTCGGGCTGGCTGTGATGCGCTTGGTTTTTAGCATGGATCATTGTGCATCAAGATGCAATGTCCGCTCTCAAAAACGGCAGCTCAACAACAACGTTCGCACACAAAGGGAGATAAAATATGGCCATACCGGATTTTCAAAGCGTCATGCTTCCACTACTCGAATTTTGTGCTGATGGTCAGGAATATACAAATCGGCAAGCTATTGATGCAATGTCTCAAGAATTTGGCCTGACTGAAGAGGAGCAAAAACAGCTTCTCCCAAGCGGACAGCAACGCATATTTGAGAATCGTGTCGCATGGGCTCGCGCTCATATGAAAATGGCTGATTTGGTTGAGAACACTAAACGTGGGGTATTCCGTATTACAGAGCGTGGTAAGAATGTCCTTTGGTACTTGGCATTTTGCGGCAATATGCCGCTTAAGCCAAGTTGGTATATCATGGAAAATTTGTCCGACAGCAAAAAAAATGATGTTCTTCCGGAATTTCAGGCCTTTCTTTTGGATAAAAAACTGGCACCGGGAAAGAACGTCTTTTTTTACGCTTTATGGGTAAGCAAATTTTTAAACTTTGCAAACAAAAAAACAAATACCGCCCGATCAATATCAGGAAAACGCAGTCATCGAATTTATCGAAACTCTAAAGTCAAATTCCAATGTCTCTGACTGGCAAATCCGGCAGGCCGGTGACGCCATCCGTTTATTCTATTTTCATTATCGCGGCTGCAAACCGAAAAATCTATCGGCGGGGAAATCCTCCGACTTTACGTCGGAACTGCTTACAGAAGTGAAGTTGAAAAACAAATTGTCAATCACCGTATAAGGGACCGGGCCTCTTCCCGGCCTCCTTTTTTCTTGGGGGTCCTTCCGGCCTTTTTGATGCTTCCTTCCGGGGGGCGGAAGGAACCTCCCCGGGACCGCCAAAAGGGCCTTGACCTTCCCGAACCCCGCTCCTATAATGGTTCCATCCCACTCTGAAGGAGGACGCCATGAAGAACACCCTCGTCAACAAGCGCGATCAGGAATTCATTCTCTTCGAACAGATGGCCATGGAGCAGGTTCTCTCCGGCGGGGCCTACGGCGGCCTGACCCGGGAGGATGTTCTGCTGATGCGGAACGAGGCGGAAAAAATGGCCCTCCGGGTCTTCGTTCCCCTCTACGCCGAGGGGGATCGTCAGGGTTGTACCTTCGAAAACGGCCAGGTCCGTATCCCCCCGGGTTTTCACGAGGCCTACCGGACCTTTGTGGACGGGGGCTGGTTTACCCCCCCCGAAGGCGGCCCGGCCCTCCCCGTGTCCATCCGGACGGTCTGCGCCGAGTTTTTTTACGCCGCCAATTTTTCCCTCTTCACCTACCCGGGCCTGAGCGCCGTGGCGGCGGGCCTGATCGGGGAGTTCGGCACGGACCGGCAGAAGGAACGCTACGGCGCCCCCCTGGGCCGGGGTGACTGGACCGGGACCATGTGCATGAACGAGGCCGACGCCGGAACGGATCTGAGCGCCGTCCGGACCCGGGCGAAACGTCTTCCCGACGGCTCCTACGGGATCACGGGGAGCAAGTGCTTCATCACCAACGGCGATCATGACCTGACGCCGAACATCGTTCACATCGTCCTGGCCCGGATCGAGGGGGATCCCCCCGGGATGGCGGGCCTGTCCGCCTTCATCGTCCCCAAGTTCCGCCTGGGGGAAGACGGCCGCCCCGGGGCGCACAACGACGTCCACACGGGGAATATCGAACAGAAAATGGGCATCCAGGGCTCGGCGACATGCACCCTGAATTTCGGCGATAACGGGGACTGCGTCGGGGAACTCCTGGGGCGGGAGCGGGAAGGGTTCCGTGTCATGTGTGGCATGATGGACGTGGACCATCTCGGCGTGGCCATGCAGGGGCTGGGGCACGCCACGGCGGCTTACGAACACGCCGCGGCCTACGCGAAGGAACGGATCCAGTGCGCCTCCATCCTGGAGATGAACAACCCCGAGGCAAAGCCCATCCCCATCATCGGCCATCCCGACGTGCGGAGGAACCTGCTCTGGATGAAGGCCCACGTGGAAGGCATGCGGGCCCTCAACTATTTCACCGCCTGGTGCATGGACATGGCCGCCGTCACGGAGGACGAGGAAGGGCGGCAGGACTGGCAGAGCCTGGCATCGTTTCTCGTCCCGGTCTGCAAGGTCTACTGTTCCGATACGGGCTTTCTCGTCTGCTCCCGGGCCATGGATGTTTACGGTGGCTACGGTTACTGTTCCGACTACCCCATCGAGCAGTACCTGCGGGACTGCAAAATCGCGTCCGTCTACGAGGGGCCGAACGGGATCCTCGCCCTGGACCTGGTGGGGAGGAGGTTAGGGGAAAGAGACGGCGCCGGGGTGAAGAAACTTTTCGCCCGTCTGGAGGAGGCCCGGCAGACATGGCCCGCTTCAGGTCCCCTCCAGGGTTATGGGCCCCTTTTCGCCGACTCCCTCCGGGCCTTTCAGGATGTGACGGGGGGGTTTGCCGCCGCGGCGGGGAGCGGGGATATTCTGACCCCCGTTTTGCACGCCTCCCCCTTCCTGCGCGTCCTGGGGGATCTGCTTGTGGCGCACTTCCTGCTCGAAGGGGCCGCCGTCGCCTGCGGGAAGCTGGAGGTCATTTACCAAAAAGAGGGCCTTGAGGATTCCCGGGAGGGGCAGCGCGCCCTGGCAGCGGCCCATGACGATGTCGCTTTTTATCAGGGGAAAATCGCGGCGGCGAAGTTCTTCGCCAATGAGGTGCTCATGACCGTGAAAAGCCGCTGTGACGCCATCCGGGCGGCGGAACGGGCGGCCCTGGAGATGGCGGACGAGTCGTTTTGACGTCGCGCCCTCCGACCGGACGTTACACCCGCCCGGCCCCGTCCTATCATGTCACTTCGAACATCCCTTCATGTCACTTCGAACGAACGTGAGAAGTCTTAAGCGTAACGCCGCCTCCGAAACCTTGCGGGTTAAGATTTCTCCCCGGCTTGCGCCGGGTCGAAATGACATGGAGGCTGCCACCAGGTCGGAATGACATGGAAGCTGCCACCGGGTCGAAACGACATGGGGATGGCCACTGGGTCGCAATGGCATAGTGGGTGCTCCTCGAAACGACATGTTTTCATGTCATTCCCCATCCCGCCGACGACCTAAAATGTCATTCCGAATCCCGCCGAAGGCGGGTGAGGAATCCTGAACGTAACGCCCTGGGATGGCGCCGGGGGATAAGATTTCTCGTCGCTTCGCTCCTCGAAATGACATAGGAGGCGCCCCTTGAAATGACACGGAAATAGCTCCTCGAAATGGCATGGAGGATACTCCCGACAATGACATAGGGGATAGCCCCTCGAGATGACATTCCTTTTTGTCACTTCGAACATCCCTTCATGTCACTTCGAACGAACGTGAGAAGTCTTAAGCGTAACGCCGCCTCCGAAACCTTGCGGGTTAAGATTTCTCCCCGGCTTGCGCCGGGTCGAAATGACATGGTGGGTGCTCCTCGAAATGACATGACCCCGCGCGGGTGGCTTATTGTATTCGGAAGACCGGCGTCAGGGACCGTCTCCACGTAAGACTTACTGGAACCTCTTCTGGTCGTAGAGGCGGATGACCTTGTCCGTAATATCGTATTCGTCGTCTATCAGGTAAACGGCGTTTTTCTGCACGATCAGGGTGTACCCCTCCCGCTTCGCCAAGGCCGTAATGACGTCACGCAGGTCTTGCAGCACCTTCTGATTCACTTCGGCGGTCTTTTTCTTGTGCGCCTCGTCCAGGTCCGCGGCGAGCCTTTTGTACTCCTTGACGGCCTCTTCCAGCTTTTCCTGTTTGGCTTTCCGGGTTCCCGCCGTGGCTTTGTCAAAGTCGGCCCTGAGGTTCTGCAGGTCCTTCTGCTTTTCGACGAGTGTGGCCCGCTTGCTTTCCAGATCCCGGGTCAGGAGCGCCGTCGCCGCTTTCGCGTTCTTGGATTCCCGCACAATCTTTTGAAGATCAAAAGAACCCAGTTTAAAATCCTTCGCCCCAAGCGAAGGGATGAAAATGAAACTGATAATCAGACATGCCAGAACGACCCCAAATCTTTTCATTGGATACCTCCCTGTCAAATTGTGGATGTTGGGCGAACCTATAGCAGAAAACAAGAGGGCTCACAATCTGAAAAAAGGACCATTCCGCCGATCGGGATCTCAGGGATAATCGATTGCCCCATGCCTCAGTACAACGGGCGGTTCCCGGGTGACGTCGAGAATGGTTGATCCCGGGCCGCCGGGGGTCGCCCCTCCGTCAAGGATAAGATCGAGGCCTTCGCCGAGCCTTTCCCGGACTTCCTCCGCGGTCAGACACTCCTTTTGTCCCGAACGGTTGGCGCTTGTTGAGGTCAGGGGGGTCCCGAGAGCCCCGGCCAGAAGGAGGGCCACGGGATGGTCGGGAACGCGCACGGCGATTTTCCCGCTTCCCGCCGTGAGGCGTCTGGAGAGGAAGGGGGCGGCGTGGAAAAGAAGGGTCAGGGGCCCCGGCCAGTAGCGGGCGGCCAGTTCCCGGGCCAGGGGGGGAACGACGGCCGCGAGGCCTTCCAAGGCGGATTCGCTCCCGATCACGACGGGGACGGGGTTGCTGAAATCCCGTCCCTTGACGGCGAACAGGCGTTCGATCGCCCCTTCGTTGGCGGCGTCCACGCCAAGGCCGTAAAAGGTTTCCGTGGGGTAGGCGATGATGCCCCCACCCCTCAGAACGGCGACGGCCCGGGCAAGCGGGCCGGGCTCCGGGCGGCGAGGATCGATTTTCAGAATCGGGGCCATGCCGGTCAGTCCGTCTCGGACGCCGTCAGGTCTTCCTGCTTTTTTTCCACGTCCCGGGCGAGTTTCGCCGTGTAGGCGTCCAGCTTGTCCCTCAGGTCACGGTCTTCCAGGGCCAGGATGCGCACGGCCATGAGGGCGGCGTTTTTCGCACCGCTCTTCCCGATTGCCATGGTGGCGACGGGAACGCCTCCCGGCATCTGGACCGTGGACAGAAGAGCGTCCATGCCTCCCAGGGGGGTGGCGTCGATGGGAACGCCGATGACGGGAAGGGGGGTCTGGGAGGCGATGACACCGGCCAGGTGGGCCGCCGCTCCGGCGCCGGCAATGATGATCCTGATGCCCCGTTCCGCCGCTTGCCGGGCAAAAGCGGCTGTTCGCTCCGGCGCCCGGTGGGCCGAGGTCAGGTAGCGTTCACAGGGAATGCCGAATTCCCGCAGGACCTTGACGGCCTCCGCCATGACCGGGGCGTCGGAATCGCTCCCCATAACCACGCTGACCATGATTTTGTTGTTGTCCTTCATAATGATAATCTCCGCCCGTCCTTAACGGAAGGACCCCGTGCCCGGAAGGGCAGGGCCTCTCAGTGTTTGAAATGCCGCTCTCCCGTGAAGATCATGGCGATGCTGTGTTCGTCCGCCGCCTGGACGGCCTCGTCGTCCCGCACGGAGCCTCCGGGCTGGATGATGGCGGTGACGCCGGCCTCCGCGGCCATGTCGATCCCGTCCCGGAAGGGGAAAAAGGCGTCGGAACCGAGGACCGCGCCTTTTGTGGGCAGGGACGCTTTCATGGACGCGATCTTGACGGAATCGACCCGGCTCATCTGTCCGGCCCCCACCCCGACGAGTTGATGTTCCGTCGCGAAAACGATGGCGTTCGATTTGACATGCTTCACAATCCGCCAGGCGAAATCGAGGGCGGCATATTCCGCCTCCGTCGGCTGTCGTTTCGTCACGACCCGGGCCCTGCGGATATCGAAGGC
>JAAYKM010000068.1 GCA_012522415.1 Deltaproteobacteria bacterium
ACGTTTCGGCCACACTGATCCCGGCCAGGGCCAGGAGCTGCTTGGTCTCCACTTCGCCAACGAAAACGGCACCTCCGGCTTGAAAATCGGCAACACCCCGGATAAGTTCTTGGGGCAGCCTGGTCGCCGGAACATCCTCCTCATGAACCCGCCGCCCCATAACCCCATAGCGGTAAAGATTCAAAAGGGCTTTGGCGGCGCGTTCTGGAGTCGGATACACCGGAATGCCGGAGTTCTCCCAGGGTTTGAATTCTTCCTCCCTGGTTACGGGGGCGCCCCAGAGCATGACCAGGGTCTTATCCGATCCTTCAAATTCCCGTTTGAACGCCTCGATCGGAAAGTAGAGCGGGTGCCCCTCCTGACCGGCGAGCAAGGAGACGCACACCGTAAGGACAGCGTCGATATTCGGGTCTTTCGTCAGAACTTCCACGACGTCCAGATAGGCACGGCGCTCCATACCGGAGGTAGCAAGATCGACGGGATTGTCCGGGGAAATGAAAGGAGGGAATGTTTTCTTCATTGCCAGGGCCGCTCTGGTTTCTTCCTGGAGAGGGACAACATCCATGCCTCCCTGTTCCAGGATGTCCGCCGCGACAATGGCGGGACCCGCTGTGTGGGTGACCAGGGCCACACGGTTTCCGCCGGGGGGCTTCGCGAGAGACAGGCACTTCACCGTATCGCTCAGCTCCTGAAGGCTGCTCACCTCGATCAAACCGGCCTGACGGAACATCCCCCGGTAGATGGCGCTCGAGGCGGCCATGCTGCCCGTATGGGATATGGAACTCCGCTGCCCCGCCCTGGATTGTCCGGCGTGGAAAATCACAACGGGTTTTTTCCCCGCACAGCGGCCCGCAGCCTGATAAAAGGCCCGCCCATCCTCCAGCCCCTCAAGATAGACGGCCACCACATCGGTTGCCCGATCGTCGGCGCAAAAATTCAGCATGTCCGAAAAATCCACATTCATCCGATTCCCGACACTCACCAAAGTCCCCATGGCAAGGCGGTCCTCTATGAACTGCCCGGCAATCAAGGCCCCCACCCCGCCGCTCTGGCTGATGACGGTAATTTTTCCCGACGAGGGAAATTCTTCTGACAGGTAGGGTAAAAACGTGGCGTTGACGCCGTCCGGGCCCCGGAAAAAACCCAGGGTGTTGGGCCCGATGATCGGTATTCCCGCCGCCTCAGACAATCGATACAGTGCTTCCTGTCGTGTTTCTCCCTCCCGGCCGGTTTCCCGGTATCCCGCCGTGAAAATCACCGCCCCCCGGCATCCCTTGCCGATAGCGGCTCGCAGGGCCTCCAAAATGTCCTGTTGACGAATCACGAAAAGAAAGAGATCAACGTTCCTGTCCGGAATGGCCTCAATGGTTGGGTACGCGGGGCATCCCCCTATTTCCTTCGCCCCCCCGGCGTGCACGGGATAGACTTTTTCCACCCGGGAGAGAAGGGCCGACCGCAGGACGAGGTGACCGATCTTGATGGGGTCCGTTGAAGCGCCGATGACGGCAATCGAACGGGGGTTGAAAAGTCGTTGAATTTTTTCCGTCTGTGATTCCATGTTTCATTCCTCCCCCTGTACACGGCTGGTCCACGAATCCTCCGGCACCCAACCCAATGAGCCAGGGTTATCCGATGAAAAGATGGGCCCTTTTTACCGGCGGTTTCAACTTGAAAAAATCGTGATCAGCTTTCAGGCCTCTTTTCAGCCGTCAGAATTTCAAGATAAAACCAGTCCGGGGCGCCCGTCTGCGGCAAAACGTTTTTCGTGGGATGACGGTGCACCCGGTAGCCGGACGGAACCAGACGTTGTGTATAATCGTCGAACCGCTTCCTCTCCTGGGAAACACCGGTACGCATCGTTTCACCGCTCCGGTAGGGCAGGATCGCCAGATTCATGCCCAAACGGATGGCCAGATCGACGAGATCCCCCTCTCCGCTCCCCGGCGGACGGCCCCTCTCCCGATCGCAGCAAAAAGCGGCGGTCGCCATGAGCGTCGTCCCGCAAAGGGACGGGCCCTCCCTCCTCAGATAGGAAAAGAGATCTTCCCGAACCTGAGTCAGCGATAAGCCCAGTTTTTCCGCGATAACCCTCCCAACCGCCAAACCATCGTCATCCATATCCACACAAATCCCCTCCGTACCGAAACATTTCACCATCGTCAATGTGGGCAGACCGTAACCGGAACAGACCTCCACCGTCTTCTCCGGATTCAGGGCCCGGTAAACGATCTGTCCGAAATAAACCGTTTCGCTCAGATGGATCTGCGCAGCATGGAGTCTCGCCCGACGGCTGCCCTTCCCGGTCCGGCCTTTCGGAAAGGGGGAATGGTCCGTGATCATGTCCAGGATGCGCTTTGTATGCTCTCCGAACAGTTCCCCCGGGGTCAGGATGGACGAAAGATCGAATGATTCCATCTTCTTTTACTCCCTGTGTTCTGCCGACGCGGCAAAGGATCTTCTCCCATTACCATTGTCTGGTTACCCTGACAATCGGGAAAGCGCCACAACAATCGGAGGGTCTTCTATACGATCCGGATACCCCGAATCTTCATAATCAGATGAACATCCTGTCCCACAGTGATGGCCATCTCCTCGAGGGCCGCCCTGGGCATCTCGGCCAAGAGGATATTGTCCCCCACCTTGACCTTCAGGCGCGCGAGGGATGAGAAGGGCCTGATATCCATGACGACACCCTGGAATCGGTTCAAAGAGGGGCCGGGCGGGTTGATGGCGGAAACGTAGATATCCCGGGGGAACAGGGCGATCTTTCGGACCTCCCTGCCCTCATTGGGCAAAATGATGGGCATCCGTCCGCAAACCGCTTCGATCAGACCATGGCCCAGGTCATTGCACCGCTCACAGGTCAGGATGTTGGGCGCACCGATGAAATTGGAAACCGTTTCGTTGCAGGGGGCGAGAAAGATCTCTTCCCGGGCTCCCACCTGTTCCAGGTTCCCGCCGTCGATAATGGCAATGCGGTCAGCCAGCTCTTCCGCCTCCATGAGGTTATGGGTCACGTGAATCGTCGTAATCCCCAGTTCCTCATGAAAACGCCGCAGTTCGAGACGCAGATACTTGGCGGTACTCACGTCGAGGCTGCTCAAAGGTTCGTCCAGCAGCAAAATTCTCGGAGATGTCGCCAGGGCCCGGGCAAGTGAAACCCGCTGTTTTTCTCCGCCGCTCAGGTTCCCGACTTGCCGGTCCAGCAGCTGGGCAATACCGAGCATATGGGCCAGACGGCGGACGATTCGCTCCGATTCGGATGAAGGTTGTCCGCTTTTTTTCAATCCGAAGCGGATATTTTCACGGACATTCAGAAAAGGAAAGAGGGCGTAGTCCTGGGGCACGTAGGCAATCCGTCGTTGCTCCGGCGGCATCTGCGTTGCGTTTTCGCCGTTGATGAAAATTTCTCCCCGGCGGATTCGGCAAAGGCCCGCGATGGCCTCGAGAATCACCGTTTTGCCCGCCCCGGTGGGACCGAGGATGACGAAGTACTCCCCATCCCGAATGCGCAGGTTAAAATTCCGGAGGGTGAATTTGCCCAGTCGAACGACCATGTCTCGGATTTCGATCACAGGGAGTAAGGCCTCGCGCCGATTTTTCGTATGAGCAGAAGGGCCGTGACGGCAATCGCCACCAAAGTGATGATCACGGCTATCGCCTTTTCGATATCCGCCGTGGAAAGACTCAAAAAAATCATCACCGGCAGGGTCCCTGTTTTGGACTTCATGGCGCCCGCGAGGGTAATGGTCGCCCCGAATTCCCCGATCGCTCTCGCCCATGTGAGGACGCATGACGCGATCAAACCGTTTCTGGCCATGGGAAGGGTGACCCGGAAGAAGACGGCAAGCCTGCCGCAACCCAAAGTACGACCAACCTGTTCGTAGCGTGGATCGATGCCGTCAAAGGCGGTTTTCATCAGGCGCACCGTCAGGGCGCTGATCACGGTAAACTGGGCCAGAACGATCCCCGGCACTTCGAAGACAAAGCGCATGAAGTACTTTTCAATGCCCATGCCCACGGGATTATTGAAGAAAACAAGCAACGCCGCGCCCAGGGCCACGGGGGAAACGACAATGGGCAGGTCGAGAATCGTGTCAACAACGGATTTTCCACGGAAATCCGCCTGGGAAATCGCATACGCCGCGGGAATACCGATCAGAACGGAAAAAAAAGTGGCAATGGTGGCGGTAACGACACTCAGACGAATCGCACCGAAAATCTCCCGGGAGAACAGGGTTCTGACCATCGTCCCCCAATCCGTGTAGGTGAAAAGGGAAAGCAGGATACCCACAAGAAAAAGGCACAGCAGAGCCAGAGCGCCAAACGTGGCGGCCCGGAACACCCCCCCGCCTCCAACGCCTTTATAAACCCGTGATGCAT
>JAAYKM010000069.1 GCA_012522415.1 Deltaproteobacteria bacterium
TGATCTCCCGGTCAATCAACTCCGCTGTCGCTTCGCTGAATTCATTACTTTCAGGCATACCGGCATCGAGAAACAGGGGCCTGGATTTCCGGGACAGATAAACCTGCCCCAAAGCGGTACTCATGCCGTATTCCATTACCATGCTTCTCGCAATATCGGTGGCTCGAGACAGATCGTTGTGGGCCCCTGTAGAAATATCACCGAAAATGATCTCCTCTGCAGCGCGTCCTCCAAGGAGAGATGCCACCTTGTTCATGAGTTCCGTCTTCCGCATAAGGAAACGATCCTCCGTAGGTACCTGCATTGTGTAACCCAAGGCCGCAATGCCGCGGGGGACGATCGAAATTTTCTGCACCGGATCCGTGCCTGGCAAAGAGAGGGACACCAGGGCATGGCCCATTTCATGATACGCTACGGTTTCTCTTTCCTGAGGATTGATGAGACGGTTCTTCTTCTCCAGCCCACCGACGATCCGTTCGACCGCCTCAGAAAATTCCTCCATTTCCACCAGTGCCTTGCCACGCCTCACAGCCAGGAGGGCTGCCTCGTTGACCAGGTTTGCCAGGTCAGCCCCGACCATGCCGGGGGTCATGGCCGCGAGTTTACCGACATCGAGATCCGGAGCGGTCTTGATCTCACGTAGATGAACACGTAAAATTTCTTCCCGTCCAACTTTGTCCGGACGATCCACCAGAACATGACGATCGAAACGGCCCGGACGCAGCAGGGCCGGATCCAGAATTTCCGGCCGGTTGGTTGCAGCCAGGAGAATCACCCCCACTTTTGGATCGAATCCATCCATCTCCACGAGGAGTTGATTGAGCGTCTGCTCCCGTTCATCGTGCCCCCCCATCATGCCCACCCCACGGGCCTTGCCCAATGCGTCCAATTCGTCAATGAAGATAATACATGGAGCCTTTTCCTTGGCCTGGATGAACAAATCCCGGACCCGGGCCGCTCCCAGGCCAACGAACATTTCAACGAATTCAGAACCGCTCAGACTGAAAAAGGGGACACCGCTTTCCCCGGCCACGGCTTTTGCCAAAAGGGTTTTGCCTGTACCCGGAGGTCCTACGAGCAAAATGCCCTTTGGGATCTTACCGCCCAGTTCAGTGAATTTTCCGGGCTCCTTGAGGAATTCGATGACTTCAACAAGCTCCTGTTTGGCCTCGTCCACCCCCGCAACATCCTGAAAGGTGACGTTCAGTTCATTTTCCATGTAGATTTTGGCCTTGTTCTTTCCGAGAGTCATAAAACCGGCCTGCTGCCCAGAAATCCGCTTCATCAGGAAAAACCAGACACCAACAAAGAGAACTATGGGGAAAATCCAGGAAATGAGATCCTTCAGAAGGGTGGATTCAACCTCACCCTTGAAAACAACATGATAATTCTGAAGCGACTCCGACAGTTGCGGATCGACGCGGATGGTTTTGAATTCAGAGGAACCCTGGGGGCCGGTGTTTGGAGACCTGTATTTCCCTTGAATCTGATTAGAGGAAATCGCCACCTCTCCAATTTTTCCCTGCTGCAGAAGAGCCATGAACTGGCTGTACGGAATCGTTGGAACTGCGTACATTGAGGCAATATAATTCTGAAGAATGAGGACAAACCAGATGCCCAGAAGAACGTACCAGATGGAAAATTTATAATGTTTCTGCATGGGAAATCCTCATCGGGTTGATCTGCCAGCAAAAGTTTTTCCTGTTTCTTAAATGAGAATGAATGCCTGCTTTCACAGCACCGCTTATATAAATTATTGTTCGCACAACCAGTGTGGCAGCAGGCCGGCAACCGCATCGGCATTCGGCAGGAACTCAATCATGATTATGAAATATTCGCTCCGGGTCAAGGGGTGGCCCTTTGAAAACCTCTCAGGCCCTCCCATAAATAAATTTCGCAAACGTATAAGACATGATCGCAGGCCACCTCAAAAATCGCACGTCACTTTATACCACTTATACCGCTTTTTATATCACAATTCCCGAAGAGCCGCATCTCTTTGTTGATACAACCACGCAAAACAAGCCGGACAAATGCGGCTTTAACGGAGACGGCCTATACGATCAAAGAAAAAAAGCCCAGGGGTTTTTGCCCCTGGGCCGAAAATTCCAAAACACTTTTCCTTCTACTGCTTTGCTTCTTTAGGCGGACGGGGATGCCCCTTGACCACCTGGGACTCGATTAATCTGGGGAGCATCATGTGGTGCTGTGGACAGATTGACCGCGGATTCTGGTAAACCGAATTTGCAAAGGCCACCATATACTTGCGAATATCTTCGAACTTGACGGCTTCGTCCACAAATCCCGTTTTCGCGCAGTACGCGGGCCGGGACTTGTCGTAGTAGTCTTTCACCATTTCGTTCATTTTCTCGATGATCGGCGTCAAATCGCGTTCTCCATCTTTTTCCTTCACAAGACGACGGGCATAGGATGCCGCAGCAGCCGTCTCACCGTGCATAACGTAGATTTCCGTCGTCGGAGTGCCCAGTGTAAAGGCGCAATGGTTGTTTGCCGTCGGACCACCCATGATGTAGTGAGCCGCCGCTGTCCCCTTACGCAGGACAACGAGCATCTGCGGCACAGCCGTCTGTTCGATCGAGTAGATCAATGACTGACCCAGACCCAGAAGTTCGGCCTTCTCCGCGATGTCGCCGACATCGATCCCCGATGTATCCTGGAACCAGACAATGGGAATGCGGTCACGACCACACTGGGTCACGAACTCGTTCATCTTGATCAGACCTTGACGGTAGAGTTTACCGCCGATACCCAGATATTCATTCGTATATTCCGGATAGTTTACTCCCAGAAAACCCTGCCGATTTCCAATGGCGCCAACGAGAAAACCGTCGATCTTGACGAGACCCGTATACACCTCCGGGCCATAATCAGGCCGGAATTCCATATGCTCGGAATTATCGATAAGGCGGGCCAGTACTTCATCGAACTTGTAAATCGCCTTCTGGTTGAAAGGAACGATAGAATTAATGTCCTCTCCCGGAAACTTTGGTTCCGCCGGATCCGCCACACGGAAAAACCGAGGATTATAAGCGGGCATTTCCGCCATGTACTCTTTCAGCGCATCGAGGACCTCCGTTTCCTTCTCGTATACGGCGCGGAAAAATCCTGTTACATCATGATGGATACCCACGCTGCCTGGCGGCACCTCTTTGTAATGACGGGTCGCGTCAATCAATTCCTCGGCCGTCTGGGCATCGAAGTATCCTTTGGGAGACATGCCGCTGACAATCCCACCACCGCCTACAGCGATATTGCAGTCCTTGTGGGCGAGAAGAATCGTGGGACTGATACCCTGATATCCCCCTCCTGCGGGGTTGGTGCCGTAAATGCCGGCCAAAACGGGTATCCCCATTTTTTCCAGTTCGGCATGGCGGAAGAAGCAGGTGCCGCTTCCCCGCCGATCGGCGTAGACCATTTCCTGCTCGGGGAGCTTCACACCCGATCAGTTGACCAGCCATACCAGAGGAACGTTCAGATTCTTCGACAGATCGGTAACTCGGAGAATATTTTCCGCCTGTCCGGAAATCCAAGCGCCCGCCATCACCTTGTTGTCGAATCCGATAAGGACACACCATTTACCGCTGATCCTTGCCAGACCATCGATGACGCCGGTCATTCCTTCTTCGTTCGCCCGGGGATCGTATAGTGTATGCAGGGGACAGAAAGTGCCCGGATCCACAATATATTCAATCCGGTCCCAGACTGTCATCTGACCGCGATCCCTGATCTTTTTGGCAGGAATACCCGTATTTTTGACCCGCCGAACCTCGGCCTCCAAACCTTCAACAACCGCTGCAATCTCGTTTTTACTGTCACGCATCTGTTCGATCTGGGCTTCGGTCAATGCTTTTCCCAGATCATTCATTTTTTGAAAATACCGTTTCATGATTCTTGTCCTTCCTCCCGAGTCTGTGTCCCTCCTTTGGGATCACAGCAATTCTGCTCATCTACCGAACCGATTAACCCGCTTTCCTGGGTATACGGAAAATGTCTGTCCGGACCCACGGCAGCCATGGAAAACAACCAATTGCCCCGGTCTCCCGCAAAGCGAAGCCCGGGGCAATGATACGTTCTAGATCCAAAATTTATTGACTTTACTTGTTGGCCTTCCTGACCCCAAGGGCATCCAGGGCAACGATCCACTTGCAGATGTTTGCCGAACCCTCGACCATCGAATAGGTCGGTGCATCGCGATAGTAACGAGCGACAGGATATTCCGTCGAGTAACCGTAAGCACCGAGAATTCTCATGGCGTAGTTGCTGCACTTGGTTGCCAATTCACCTGACATATATTTGGCCTGGGCGACCTCCAGGGTGTTGTTCAGGTTGCCCTCATCCTTCTGCCATGCCGCCTTGTAAACGACCAAACGGGTCGCCTCGATCTCGCATGCCATCTGGGCAATCATGTCCTGAATCATCTGAAAGGTGCCGATGGTCTGGCCGAACTGTTCTCTTTCATTGGCATACTGAACAACCGTATCCAAGCAGGCCTGCGCCAACCCAACACCACCCGCCGCCGCCGAAAGCCGCGTACCGTTGAGAGAACCAAAAACGATTTTCGCACCGTCACCCAGATTACCCAGCAGATTCCCCTTGGGTACCTTGACATCTTCCATGAAGATCTCGCCGGTCGGTGAAGAACGGCTGCCCAGTTTGTCCAGCTCCGTCACGGACACGCCGGGATTGTTCTTCATATCCACAACAAATGCAGAAAGGCCCTTGCTGCCTTTGGAACGATCCGTGTAAGCATAGTAGATCAGGCAGTCGGCCATCTTGGCGTTGGAAATCCAGGTCTTCGTACCGTTAATCAGCCAGTGGTCTCCCTTGTCCTCGGCAACAGACTTCATACTCATCACGTCGGAACCCGCATTCGCTTCGGTGATACCAAAGCCGCCGAGGTATTCAGCCGTTATAAGCTTCTCGATGTATTTTTTCTTTGCCTCTTCCGTTCCGTAACGGAAAATCGTGAAAGCACAGCCCAAAGCCTGCATGTTGATCTGCACGCGTAACGAGCTCGATGCGCGGGCGATCTCTTCGGTGAGGATCATTGCAGCCAGCCAGCCCATTCCATTTCCACCATACTCCTCGGGAATAACCGTTCCAAAGAAACCGAGTTCACCCATGGGCTTCATGACTTCTTCGTATGGAAAATAATGTTCCTCATCCCACTTGTCGGCAAAAGGCGCAATCTTTTCCGCCGCAAAATCCTTTGCCATCGAGCGGAGCATTTCCAGTTCTTCCGTCAATGCAAAATTCATATTTAACTCCTTCCAGATAAATGTCTTACCTCGGATATTTTTACTCGAGAACCATGAGAACAGCGTCTGCGGCAAATGTCTGGCCGACAGCCACTTTGATTTCCTTCACGGTGCCTGCGGCAGGTGCCGTCACAGGCATTTCCATTTTCATGGCCTCCATGATGATGACTTCGTCCTCCGCATTTACCTGGTCACCGACGTTTACATTGATTTTGATTACCTTTCCTTCCATGGGAACGCTGACATTTTGACTCATAAGATCCTCCTTTAGTTGTTTGTTTTCTTTCATACTTATTTCTCTCGGTCTTTTGTATTCGACAGAAATAAACAGCTTGACCTATCCCAAACACCACCCTTTGTCAACAGTTATTTGAATCCCGGTTGGGTGAACCTTGTTATTGTGATCAACTCCACCATATGGTACATATGCGACCTTATTTTCATTTGGAGTGGCCTATGTGCTTCGCATGGAAGAACGTATCTGAACAAACAATGATCCACCCTCCCGGAAACGTAAAGGGATGGTGACATGACCCAAAAAATCCCCCGGCTTCGGAATGAGATCGAGGACCTCCTGCAAATTATCCGGACTTTGCGTGGCCCCAACGGTTGTCTGTGGGACAGGGAACAGACCCCGTCAGATATCGGGCGCTATCTGCTTGAGGAAGCTTATGAGGTCGTTGACGCCATAGAGGAAAGTGATGCGGAACATCTCAAGGAGGAGCTGGGAGACCTTCTTTTTCAGATCCTCTTTCTTTGCGCATTTGCCGAAGAAAGGGATGAATACCGTTTCAGCGATATCGTCTCCGCCGTGTCCGCCAAAATGATCCGGCGGCACCCCCACGTGTTCGGTAATGTATCAGTCCGAAGCATCGAAGAGATCAAAAACAACTGGTCCTATATAAAGGAACACGTTGAGAATAAACCCGTTCAACCGGCTCGTCATCTCGGTAAGTATCCCATGTCGATGCCGGCCCTGTCCAAAGCGCAGAAACTCACTGAACAGGCTGCCGGAGTCGGTTTCGACTGGGAAAACACCCGGGGCGTTCTGGATAAAATCGTCGAAGAAATCGACGAGTTGAAAGATGCGATTCATCATGGCCGCGTCAGACAAATTGAGATCGAAATCGGGGACCTGTTTTTTTCCATAGCGAATCTTTGCCGTTTTGTCGATATAGACGCGGAACAATCCCTCAAAAAAACGATAAACAAATTTGAGGAACGCTTTGCCTATATCGAAGACAGCCTTAAGAATCAGCAGAAAACATTGATGGAGGCATCGTCCGAGGAAATGAATCATCTATGGGACGAGGCCAAGGCGAAGGAAGGAGATAGGAAGTGAAATACTTTCTGTGCGTTATGGGAATGGTCCTGATTCTGGAGGGTCTGCCATATTTCGCTTTCCCCGAAAAAATCAAGGTATTCATGATGAAAATCATGGACACTCCGGATCGCGTTTTACGTATTTTGGGGTTCACGTCCATGCTTTTCGGCCTTGTCCTTGTTTATTTCGGCACAAACTGAACCAACTTTTATCCGCCCGGAGTATCGAACAAGTTCATGAAACTTTCCGAATTTGACTATCATCTTCCTGCCGGCCTGATCGCCCAGAAACCGTCTGCGGAAAGAGACGGATCGCGGATGATGGTATTGAACAAAGCATCCGGGGATTTCACCCATCGCCATTTTTTTGACTTACCCGATTGTATGCGAAAAGGAGATGTGCTGGTCATGAATGATTCGAAGGTGATTCCGGCCCGCCTCCGGGGTAATAAAGAAACCGGAGCCGCAGTTGAGGTGCTCCTCCTGGCACGAACCGGCGAAGCCAGTCAGGACTGCACCCACTGGGAAGTACTGCTTCGGCCTGCAAGGCGGGTCCGCTATGGCACAACCCTGGTTTTCAACGAATACGGCCGTGCAAAAATTCTGGATCGTATTACGGAAAAAAAATGGATCCTAGAATTGATTACAACCATCCCATGCGACGTCTTTCTCGAACGCTTCGGCTCCGTCCCCCTTCCTCCCTATATCAACCGCAAGGATGAAATACCGTTGCGCGCAAGCGATCTCACCCGTTATCAAACCATATATGCCAGGCGACCGGGTTCCGTGGCGGCTCCCACCGCAGGCTTGCACTTTACGGAGCGTATTATGCGCCAATTGGAAACAATGGGGGTTACAATTGTGCAGATTACCTTACATGTGGGTTACGGTACATTTCTGCCCATTGAAACCGACACGGTGGAAAAACATGTCATGGAAGAGGAGTATTATGAGGTATCCCCGGAAACAGCATCCATTGTTTCGGATGCCCGGCGGGTTGTGGCCGTGGGCACCACGTCGACACGCGTTCTGGAATCCATTACCGATGACCGGGGCCGCATCAGAGCCGCCTCGGGACTCACAAAATTATTCATCTACCCGGGCTATCGTTTCAGGCGTGTCAACGCACTGCTGACCAATTTCCATCTGCCCAAGTCTTCCCTGTTCCTTCTTGCTTGCGCCTTCGGAGGGAAAGAACGGGTGCAGGCCGCATACGCGGAAGCCATCCGGGAACGCTACCGTTTCTACAGTTACGGGGACTGCATGTTCATTTCACCATAAAACAAATTGATCAATGCAATGATTATTTGACAGAAAGGTCATAATGACGCCCTGCACATTTGTTCAGACAGCAAAACAAAATAATTCGGAAGCCAGAACCGGCTGCCTGACAACACTTCACGGCGTAATCCCCACGCCCGCCTTCATGCCTGTGGGTACCCAGGGCACAGTCAAGGCGCTTACACCGGAAATGCTGGAGAGGGCCGGAGCGAACATGATTCTGGCCAACACCTACCATCTTTATCTGCGGCCCGGGCGAGAGTTGGTGAAAAAAATGGGGGGGCTTCACAGATTCATGAATTGGAAAAAATCAATTCTCACCGACAGCGGCGGATTCCAGGTTTTCAGTCTGGGCGCCCTCAGGAAAATCACCCGGGAGGGGGTGCTGTTCCAGTCTCACATTGACGGCTCGAAACACTTCATCAGCCCGGAAAGGGCCATCAACATTCAGGAGGATCTGGGAGCCGACATCATTATGGCCTTTGACGATTGCACACCCTACCCCGCCTCATTTGAACAGGCCCGT
This sequence comes from Deltaproteobacteria bacterium, assembly GCA_012522415.1. Taxonomy (NCBI): domain Bacteria; kingdom Pseudomonadati; phylum Myxococcota; class Myxococcia; species Deltaproteobacteria bacterium. The sequence continues at coordinate 8,410 of JAAYKM010000069.1, forward strand.
GCTTCTCTCGAGATCACCATGGACTGGGCTTTACGCTGCAAAGAGGCGAAGACCCGCAACGATCAGGCTTTATTCGGCATCGTCCAGGGGGGAACGTATCTGGACTTGAGAAAGGAAGCGCTGGCCAGTGTTGTAAAAATCGGCTTTGACGGTTACGCGCTGGGCGGTCTGAGTGTCGGAGAACCGAAGGCCGCCATGATGGAAATCGTCCGAACGACGGCACCTCTGATGCCGGAAAACCATCCCCGCTATGTTATGGGAGTCGGAACCCCGGAAGACATTGTGCGATGCGTCGATTTTGGAATCGACATGTTCGATTGTGTCATGCCGACCCGGTGTGCCAGAAACGGATTATTATTTACAAAACAGGAAAAGGTTGTTATAAAAAACGCCCGTCACCGGGATGACGAGTCACCTCTGGATGCTGCATGTGACTGTTATACTTGCAGAAATTTTACGAGAGCCTATTTGAGACATCTTTTCATATCCGGAGAAATCCTGGCAATGATACTGAATACGATTCACAATGTGCAGTTCTACCTTCGTCTGATGGAGGAAATCAGAACGGCAATTCGTAACGGGCGGTTCGATCGGTTCAAGGAAAGCTTCTTTCATCGTGAAGGAAATTATTCCTTGGGGGAAAAGGATATCCGGTAAATGTTTCCAAAATGACCGGGCTGAAGGAACGGGGATTCTGCAAACCTATATTAATAAGGAGGGGAAGAGTTGACTGACATCGTCTATGCAA
>JAAYKM010000070.1 GCA_012522415.1 Deltaproteobacteria bacterium
AAGCTGATCCTGGTCGATGACCATTATGTGCAGGTGGGATCCGCCAATATGGACTCCAGAAGTCTCCGGCTGAATTTCGAACTGAACGTCGAGATATACGACGAAATGCTTGCATTGGCGCTCAGAGACTACTTTGAGACGGTGCGGGATCGCAGCCGCAAAATCACCCTGCAGGAAGTGGACGGCCGGCCTATGGCGCAGCGGCTGCGTGACTCATTCGCCTGGCTTTTTTCATCGTATCTGTAGGGCCCCCTTGCCTACGGGGGGAACGTAACCGTCTGACTTACCCATCTCCCAGTCCGTTATTTTCTGCGTTACAGCCTTCCGGAAAAAAAGGTTTTCTTTTAAGGCGGCTCATCAGGCGGTTGCACCATCCCTGATTTGAGGATCGATCGGCGTTGTTCGCCGGGAAATGGGACTGCTTCTTGACCGGCGGTTCGATTGAACGCGAACCGCATCCAATGGATATTTTGAAACATGCTTTTAGTTTTACAAAAAATACGGTAGGATTGAAACGATGATTTCCATCGGGTCGATACAGGGACATTGCAAGGAGGAACGTTGTGGGGAAAAGAATAATTCAGGCGTTTATGGTTCTTGCGCTGTTGGGGATCATCGTCAGCTGTGCGGATACTTCGGATTTTAACACAATGTTGAAAAAAGCGGAGACCGGCGATCGTGACGCCCAGTTCAACCTCGGGGTCATGTATGACAATGGTGAAGGCGTTCCTCAGGACTATGGAAAAGCGGTTGAGTGGTTTTCGAAGGCAGCCGATCAGGGGGATGTCTGGGCTCAGCTTAACCTCGGGGTTATGTACCATGACGGTGACGACATTCCACAGGACTATCAAAAAGCGTTTCATTGGTTTTCGAAGGCAGCCGATCAGGGGGATGCCCGGGCTCAGCTCAACCTCGGGGTCATGTACAACAACGGTGAAGGCGTTCCCCAGGACTATCAAAAAGCGTTTCATTGGTATTCGAAGGCCGCCGATCAGGGAAAAGCTGAGGCTCAGTTCAACCTCGGGCTCTTGTACGAATACGGCGCAGGCATCCCCCAGAACTATAAAAAAGCATTTGAATTGTATTCGAAGGCAGCCGATCAGGGGGCGGATTTGGCCCAGAACAGGCTCGGGCTCATGTACAAAAACGGCAAAGGCGTCGCGCGAAACTATGTCCAGGCCTACAAGTGGCTCAATCTTTCCGCGGCCCAGGGTAACGACTGGGGCAGGAGAAACAGGGAGTGGGTGTTAAAAAGGATGACCCCTGCCCAAATTGCAGAAGGTCAGAAATTAAGCCATCAATTTATGGAGCGGACGCAAAAGGAATGAACCCGCCGGAAGGCTGTATCGGGGAGTTGGATATTGTTTATAAGAATGGGCGTCCCTGGGAAGAGATGGGCATGCCCGTCGATGGACAAAAGACAAGAAAAACCCGCTATTTCTAGCGGGTTTTGGACTATATGGAACCCTGTCGGATTTGTTTATGGTAGGCGGTACTGGGATTGAACCAGTGACTTCTACCGTGTGAAGGTAGCACTCTCCCGCTGAGTTAACCGCCCAAGGACGTTCCTGTATACATTAAAGGATAGGCCTTTTCAAGAAAAAACATGGGGAGTAGCAAACTTATTTCGAGTTCAAGAAAAGTAATTTTTGCCTGGATGATAATCACGCGAAAAGCTCGTCCCGGACAAGCATAGGGAAGCCGCCAATCCCTTTATCATCCGCGGCATCCTCGAAGTGGGTTCCGGGTCAAGACACCCTGCCGTCATGTCCCTCGTCGGGTTTTTCTGCGGCGCGACGACTGGAACCGGGTTGATTCAGCCATGACCGTTCGGAGCGGCTATCCCGCATTTCCGTCTTTCATCAGATCTCCGTACATATCCACCCGGCGGTTGTTCAGAAGATGGTTGTACACGTTGATCCGCTTGTTCCGGGCGAGTTTAACGTCCATATCGACGACACCGATTTCGTCCTGATCGACGGAGGCCCGGTACAGAATGTTTCCCTGAGGCCCCGTGATCTGGCTCCTTCCCGTATAGGTGAGGATTTTATCGCCCCGGCGTTCGTCGCCCGTTCGGTTGGCCGTGACGGCGAAGACCCGGTTTTCCAGGCAGCGGGTAATCATCCCGTCCTGGCAGAAAGGTAAAACGAGGTTGGCACAGTGGCAGATCACATCCGCCCCCTTCAAGGCAAGTATGCGTGCCGCTTCGGGGAAAAACCAGTCGAAACAGATCATGACCCCGATTTTACCCAGGCCGATGTCGTAAACGGGGAAGGGCAGGTCACCCGGCGTGAACCAAAGTTTCTCCTCGTTGTAGAGATGAATTTTACGATAGACGCCGAGAACGCCCTCCGGTGAAACCGCTATGGCGGCGTTGAACAGCCTGTCACCCGCGCGTTCCACCAGCCCGGCCACAATGAACTGCCCCTTTCGTCCGGCCAGATCGATCAACAGTTTCGATGTCTTTCCCCCGGGGATTTCTTCGGACAGATCCCAGGCTTCCTCCCTGGAAACGAAGAGGTAGCCGGTATTGAAGCATTCCGGGAGAACCAGAACTTCGGCATCGGCCTGGCGAATCAACGCTTCCGCCTTCTCCAGGTTACGGTCCACCCGGCCGAAATAGGGTTCAAACTGGATAAAACCGACTTTCATTTCCGGGACATCTCCTTGTTATTTTGCGGACCAACCCAATGGGTTCGAATTTCTCGAATGGATCAACGGACAATACCCATGGCCCGCTCCAGACGGGCCTGGCTGATGTGATAAATGCCCAGGGCGTTGGCGTAATCCGATTTGGCCCTTGTCAGGATGGTCTGCGCGTCAAGGACCTCCGTGGAGGTGGCCACCTGTTCCTGGTATCGTTCCTTGTTGATGCGGTAATTTTCTTCCGCCTGCTCGATGGCCTTTTTCGTGACGGGAATCTGCTTTTCCGCTTCCCTGACGACAAGATAGGCATTCTTGACTTCCAGTGTCACCTGATCCGTGGCGTTGGCAAGCATGTCTCTGGTCTGGTTTTCCCGGGCCAGTCTGTTATCGACCTGGAATTTGGTTTTACCCCATTCCCAGAAATTCCAGTTGGCAACCGCCATGACGTACCAGCTTTCCTGGTCCTGGAATTCGCTGCCGGAAACGTCGGGATCATCGCCATACTTCGAATAATTCCCGACGAGCGAAACGGTGGGGAAGTAGCCGCTTCTGGCAATTTTCAGGAGGGACTGCGCCTGGTCGACCTTCAGTTGATAGGCCTTGAGCTCGGGTCGGTTTTCCAAAGCCGTTTTGAGACATTCGTCAAATGAGAGGTCAAACGGTGTCTCCGTAAGGATATCCTCCAGTTGTACGGGGGTGGAAATGCCCCGGCGGAGAGCCGTGTTGAATGAAGCTTTGGCCAACTCCAGGCTGTTTTCCGCCCGGACCAGGTCATGTTCGCTGTTGGCCAGCTCCACCTCAGCGTAAAGGAGGTCGTTTTTCGGAATCAAGCCGACGTCGAAAAACTGCTGGGCTGTGTTGCGGTGTGATTTGAGCAGTTCAACGGCCTGCTTTGCCGCTTCCAGGAGTTTTTCCGCCCTGAGGACGTTGAAATAGGTTACCTTGACCTCCTGAACCGTATCCTGAATCGTTCTTTCCTCCTCTTTCCTGGATAGGGCCAAGCCCTGCTTGTTCAGGAGATAGTTGTTCCAGATCGCCCCTCCGGCAAAGACGGGCTGCACCGCTTCCACAGCCCAATTATAGTTGTTCCGGGTTCCCGCGGGCACGGTAATGGCCGGGTTGGGCGGAATGGCGGGAATCGTCATCGATGGCTGTTCATGGAGGCGTGTGTAGCTGTATGATGTGCTGAATCGGGGTAAAAACGCCGTAACGGCCTCATTTTTCAAAGCCTCCGCGCCCTTGACACCCTCTTTGGCGCCGTGGAGGAGAACGCTGTTTTTTATGGCCGTATCAATGCTTTCCCGGAGAGTCAGGGCGGGACCTTCCGCAAGACCGATGCCGTAACAATAAAAAAGAAGAAGCGTGATGACAGGGGCGATCAATTTTATCCCACGACCCAAGATCCGATTCATTGTTCCCACTCCCCGATGAAAAGATGCCCTTCAGACTCTTCTCGAACGGCTTTTTTGTCAAGGATATTTTCAGAATGAAAAAATCTTCCTTGACATTCCTTCAAAATCGGTTATTTATACACAAAACATTGCCTGTGAGTTTACCGAACCGGTAAAGACGGACAGGCCCTGTGAGATCTGAAAAAGTTGGTCTCCTGATGAATGTATCAGCACATTTTGACGGAGGCTTTTTTATTTCCGGTCCATTGCCGTGTCGGCGGCGGCTTGTTGTTTGAAAATCATGCTTGGGTGTTCGTTAACGTTCGAACTTGCCAGGCCCTAGAGGTTTGAAAAAGTTAGCCTCCCTTCTATGACATACTCATGCAGGGGAGGCTTTTTGCGTTTTAATGGTCTTTTAGCCGGTTGAAATGAAAGGAGAATGGCGATGTGTCGAGGAGCACATTTTTTGCCGGCGGGCAATGACAATCGAGGAGGCGCCAACAGGGAAAAACGGGGGAGGTCGAGCACTTTTGTTCGAAAAACGCTGCTCCACTTCCTATGTCTGGTCTCGTTTTCGTTAGCCGTTACAGGGTGTTTCATGGAAAACGAGGAGATCAGGACCGTGAAAGATGGTCATTTTAGCGATCATCCGGAAAAGACCGTCGGGGAAGCGATCGATAGATTCTTCGCCAATCCGCGATGGGAATCGGGCATAGGAGTAGACGGCGAGACAAAGGGAAAAACACTCGTCAACGTCAAAGGTCGGATCACCTATATGGAAAAGGAGGTTACGGCAGGGCTTCAGTTTATCGTCGATCCCGAAAAGGGTTCTTTCCAACTTCATGCCATGGAAATGAACGACGTTCCTCAGAATTATTTCTTGATGGCCGCCCTTGTCGAGAAGATGTTTGAAAGAAATGAAACACCGATATCGGGGCAGGCAGAGGGGAAAAGCAATACGGCGGCTTCGGGAAGCGATTCCCCTGACGCAGAGGATACGGATGATGATCTCGAAACCCTGCAGGCGGATTTTGAAACCGCGGACCGCGAAATCAACCGTTTATACAGGGAAATCCGAAGCAACCTTTCCCCGGGTGAACGGGAATCCCTTAAAAGGGAACAGATCGTCTGGATAAAAAAGAAGGAAAGCACGTGCAACGACATGGTTGAGGAGAAAGACAAGCTATCCTGTTGGACCGATACGACCAGGGAAAGAATCGATGAACTGAAGGCATACGTCAGATAGACCAACATACCAGAGTCAGTACAATAACTTGTACAGAGGAAAACCAACTTTGAAAGGAGAGGAACAATGAATATCTCGAGAAATGATGCGGATTCAACCATCGTCATGGACGTCGCGGATCATGAAAAACAACCTTCCCTGTTGCTGCCGGTTATCCTGCTTATCCTGGCGATTCTTTATGATGTATCCCCTGTCGATATTGTGCCCGACATCCCCATTGTCGGTTACATCGACGATTTTTTCATCACGGCGACCGCTCTTCTCCATTTCCTTCAGAAATGGATGGAGGGAACGAGCCTCGTGCTGGCGGGCATGCTGAAGTGGCTGAAATGGGCCGTTGTGTTCATCGGCATGATAGCGGTCTCCCTGGTGGGACTCGCCGCTTACGGGATCGTGAAGTTGATCTTTTCTATATGATCATCAGGGAAAGGTTAATGGTTATATCGGGAAGCATATTTGAGATGATCGGGATGACCGGTTCGTTGATTCTTTGCTTCAGCGCCATCCCGCAGATCGTCAAGACTTATCGTACAAAGCGGGCGGAGGATTTGAGCATCTGTTATCTCGGCATTCTCCTGCTGGGCATCATCCTGGTCATGCTTTATTCGCTCTACATCCGGAATCTGATCTTTATCGTCGGCAACGGTTTGTCCCTGTTCATGACGGGGATGCTCGTGGCCATGTGGCTGAGGTACAAAAGGGTCAAATAACCAGAAGATATCGAAAGGAGGAAGATCATGAAGGTCAACGTTGTTTTCAAAAACAGCAGAACGGGTGAAATGAAGGAAGTGAAGGTCGGTTGGAGCTGGACATGCTTTCTGTTCAGCGGGTTCTTTGGTTTACCGCTTTTCCTGCGGGGATTGATGATGTGGGGCGGTATCATGGCCGGCGCTTGGGTTGTCAATTTATGGCTGATGACATCGGTTCCGGAGTTTCTATTTATTCCCTTTTCCATTGAGACCGGTCTGAGTATTTACTTCGGACTGAAGGCCAACGAGCTCACA
>JAAYKM010000071.1 GCA_012522415.1 Deltaproteobacteria bacterium
AGTAGACGGTCAAAATAATTCCCCGATTCGCGCAAATCTATTGTTGTTTTTTGCTCTGCAAATTGTTTGCGCATGTTCACGGGGAAAGAGAGAAAGAGAAGACTGTAACATTTATGAAATATACAATTAAGAAAAAACATCTGAAGGCCATGGTCGGGACCCTGATCCTGGCAGTCGCCTTGTCAACACCCGCCATCGCCGGCCGTTCCGATGATCCCCGGCCCGATACGCCTTCGGAGGCGGTGACTGACGAAGAAGCCCATATAGAACTTGGCATGGCGGAGGACTTGCTCCTCTTCGAGGACAACCGGTTGGATCGCCGTTATAACAAAACACCGGGCCTGATTCTGGATGGCGATGCTTCCAGGTCGACTGAACCGGAAGTGGAGAGAACCCCTAAAAAAGAGTTGGTCGAACAGGAACTCGAAGAAAAAGCCCGCTTGATGGAAGAGGAAAAGGCGAAAGAAGAAGCCCGCCGCAAGGAAGCGGCAAAAAAGGAAGCGCAGCGCAAAGAAGCAGAACGCAAGGAAGCGGAACGAAAAGCCGCTGAGGAGCGCGCGGCCCTGGAAAAGGCTGAGGCTGTAAAAGAGGAAACACCCGCCGCCGACCAGCCCGCGACGGAGGAGGCCCGGCCGAGTGCGGGAGCTTCCAACCAATTTTTGATTCCTATTGATCGTCCGGATCCCAACTACAAGGGTCGTCCCCTTTCTGTTTCTGACAGGCAGACCCTGGAAGGCCTGGTCATGGGTGAGTGGGGCAACGATTATCTGGGAGCGGTGCTGGTGGCTCAATGTATCCGCGACTCCATGGTCAAAGAAGGCACAAACAGCACAGCAGTCATCAAACGTAAATACGGTTACACAGCGCCTGTCAAGCGCAATGTGTCCAGCACAGTCAAAAAAGCAGTCGCATTTGTTTTCGATGAAGGCGGCAGCGGTGTACAGCATCCGATTTATTATTTTTACGCCAGCAACATCGCCCGGGGTAAATGGCATGAGACACAAAATTTTGTTGTCCAGAGGAAGGCCGTGCGCTTCTTCAGCCCACGCCGGTAAACCTGCACAGACAACGGAATGGGGCTGCCGGAAGGCGGCCCTTTTTTACTTGGCTAATAATCTTTCAAAAGTACGATAGAATACGTGTTAACACGAGGGCGCGAAAGCCTGCTTGGCAGCCGCGCCGGGGAGGCCGATTATGCAAATCGTCATTGCCGGGGCCGGCAAGTATGGCCGCACGATCGCGGGTGAGCTCGCGGCCGAGGGGCACGATCTAACCATCATCGAAAAAGAAGGTGAATGGTTTGAAGATATCATGGAAGAAGTGGATCTTTCAGGTGTCGTAGGCAATGCCGCAAGCTATGAGGTCCAGCTGGAGGCAGGTGTCAGCCAGGCGGATGCCTTTCTTGCCATGACAGGTTCCGATGAGATCAATCTGATTTCGTCCATCCTGGCGCAAAGCCTGGGCGCGAAAAAGACCATCGCCCGCGTTGTCAACCCCGATTACAGTCCGCCTACCGCCGCTTTCAGGCAGGGCCTGGGCATTGGGGCCCTGATCAATCCCAACCTGGAATCCGCCAAAGAGATCATGCGGATGCTGCGCTACCCTTCCGCGATCAGCGTTGAGAGCTTTTTCAGAGGCAGGGTCCACATTGTGGCTGTACGTGTCCCCGAAGACAGCATCCTGACCGGCATGAGGCTTTTGGACTTCAAGAATCGTTGCGGAGATGACCTGATGGTCTGCGTCATTCGCCGCCAGGGTCAGGTCTTCATCCCCGACGGCAGCAGTGTCATCCTGGCAGGCGATACCATCCATGTAACCGGCAAGGTAGACGCCCTGCAGAGCTTCTATGAACAGACCAATACCAAAGCGCCGAAAATTAAAAACGTTTTGATCACAGGGGGCGGAGCCATCGCCTACTGGCTGTTGGGCCTGATGAACAAGCAAAGATATTCTGTCAAGCTGATCGAACGGGACCGGAACATGGCTGAATTCGTCTACCAGCACTACCCATGGGTGGACGTCATCAGGGCGGACGGAACTGACCAGCGGGTATTGGAAGAAAGCAACATCCAGCATTACGATGCCTTTATTTCCCTGACCGGGATTGACGAGGAAAATGTCCTGGCCTCCTGGGTGGCTTCTCATAAAGGGGTACCCAAGACCATTACC
>JAAYKM010000072.1 GCA_012522415.1 Deltaproteobacteria bacterium
ACAGAGGATTGGTGCCTTGCCCGAAATTATGGTTTTCTATCGTGAATTGATGGATGAGGCACTGAAAAAAGTCAGGGTCCAGGTAAAGACCGCGTTTCCGCTCTCGGTTGAGCTGTCTGGAGGGTTAGCGAAAAGTCTAGAGAATTTGACAGGCAAGCAGGTTGAAATGACGGTTGAGGAGGATCCCTCCCTTCTGGGCGGGATTGTCGTTAAGGTAGGCGATACCCTTTACGACGGGAGTATCAAAAGTCAGCTCAATAATATCAGGAATCTCTTAGGGGAGGAAGCATAGGATATGGATACGATCAGGGCAGAGGAAATAAGTCAGATTATTTCCAAGCAAATCAAGGACTATGAGAAAAAATTAGACATCAGCGAGACTGGTACGGTTCTGTCCGTCGGTGACGGTATTGCTCGTGTTTATGGTGTGCAAAATGCCATGGCGATGGAGCTTCTGGAGTTTCCCGGCGGTATTCTGGGCATGGTCCTGAACCTGGAAACGGATAATGTTGGTGTCGCCGTTCTCGGTGAAGTGACCCATATCAAAGAAGGGGACATCGTTAAGAGAACAGGTAAAATTGCCCAGGTTCCCGTTGGTGAAGAGGTGCTGGGGCGGGTTGTTGACGCCACCGGTGCTCCGATTGACGGCAAAGGTCCGATCGACGCCAAAGAGTTCCGCCGTATCGAGATGATCGCTCCCGGCGTGATTCAGCGTCCGCCGGTCAACCAACCCATGTATACGGGCCTCAAGGCCATCGATGCGATGACGCCTATTGGCCGCGGTCAGCGTGAGCTCATCATCGGTGACCGCCAGATCGGCAAAACGGCAATCGGTATTGATGCAATCATACGACAGAAAGATACGGGGATCAAATGCATCTATGTTGCCATCGGACAGAAAAAATCCACCGTGGCTCAGGTCGTGGAGCATTTGCGGAGAAATGGCGCCATGCCTTATACTTGTGTTGTTTCGGCCTGCGCCAGTGATCCGGCGACGCTGCAGTACATCGCCGCCTATGCCGGTTGCAGCATCGGTGAGTATTTCCGCGACAAGGGAGAGGATGCCCTGATTATTTACGACGACCTTTCCAAGCAGGCTGTGGCCTACCGGCAGATTTCACTGCTTCTGCGTCGTCCCCCAGGACGTGAGGCCTATCCCGGAGATATTTTCTATAATCACTCACGCCTTCTGGAAAGGGCGGCCCGGGTGAGCGAAGACCTTGGTGGTGGCTCCCTTACGGCGTTGCCTATCATTGAAACACAGGCTGGTGACGTGTCAGCCTACATTCCGACGAACGTTATTTCCATTACGGACGGTCAGGTGTATCTGGAACCGGGTCTCTTCTTTTCCGGTATCCGACCCGCCATCAACGTCGGCCTCTCCGTGTCCCGTGTCGGTGGCTCCGCCCAGGTGAAGGCGATGAAGCAGGTGGCCGGCACGCTGAAACTCGACTTGGCCCAGTACCGCGAACTCGCAGCCTTTGCCCAGTTCGGTAGTGACTTGGATAAGGCCACGCAGATGCAATTGGAAAGAGGTGTGCGGCTGGTCGAATTGCTGAAACAACCGCAGTTTCAACCCATGTCTCTTGCAGAAGAAGTTGTGATCATTTTTGCCGGAACGAGGGGTTATCTGGATAAATACGAGGTGTCCAAGGTCAGGGATTATGAAGTACAGGTTTTTGCTTTTGCCAAAAGTAAATATCCGCAGATCATGGATGAAATTGATAACGAAATGGTCATCAGCCCGGAACTTGAGAAAAAATTGCAGGATATGCTGACCGAGTTCGACTCCGTGTTTGTAGCCAGCTAGGCTCTGTTCAAGTCTGAGATAACCGAAAAAGGGAGATTAGCTTAATGGCCGCGTTAAAGG
>JAAYKM010000073.1 GCA_012522415.1 Deltaproteobacteria bacterium
TGGTTTCATCTGTGTAATTTGCAAGAAAAATAGGGGTTAAGGGTTAAAATCTTGCAAATTACATCGCATAAAAAATGATCATTGTCAATTAATATTAAATGGTTATGATGTTTTTCAGATACGACTATTTAAGTCAGCATTCGCATTTATTGACGTATGTAAGAAATCGGGTAAGTCATGCTGTATTAACTCGTTTACGTAAAAAGACTTTAGATGAAAAGACGGATACCTCAGGGGGGACGCCAGAGGCCAAAGTTTCCAAACTTACGGAACTCCTCCTTCAGGAATATGCAAAAGCTGTCACTGCCAATGTTCCCCAACAGGTCATTGTAGATATAGTTGACAAAAATCTTTCTTCCGATTTTCCTTATTCCGTAAAATTTACACGCAACACAGAGGTAGTCTCGACGTATCACGCGTTTAAAAATAAAATGGAAAATAGCATCGCCGTTTATTACGACAAGGATTCGCACCCGACCCGCGAAGGGCACGAGACAATTTGTGAGTCACTTTTACCTGTTGTCGAGCAAATGATCGCGGCAACCAAGCCCGCCACGGCCAACCTGCCGCATTCGGAGAAACAACGTACAGGCAATGCGGAACACCCCTCGTGACCGGGGTATCCTGTCTCGGTTTTTCAGCGCATCTAAGCATGGTCATTCAGCCGACGCGAGGACGAATCCCGGCACAAGCGGTCCATCCGGATACACACGAGGCGATTTCATTTTCAGCGGTGATCGTTGCCCCTAAAACAAGAATCCGCCCTGCCTTTTTTCTCAATCGATATATCTAACCTCCAGGCTCAGATTTTTATAGTACTTGATACAGGCAGTGGGGACATAGAGGACCTGCTCCAATGTGTGTTTGAACAGCAAGCCCTCGTTGGCGTTCCCTCCCGCCCAATACCGAACCGCTTCTATGACATTAACGGATTTTATTTTCCCCTCTCCGGGAGGGAAAAAACTGGCAAGGACTCCTTTCGCAAAGCCCGCGCCGTCAAGATAGATTTCACACTTGGTATCGAGCTGTTCGTTGGTGGCCAGGGTGCCATCGGGGACTCTCGCTTCATAGCCGCTGTCAGTCAGATACAGTGTCGCGTCGAGGATCTCCTTGCCCTTGATTTCGTTGAGATCGAAGTGTGCATGTCCCCGGAAATAGTAAGCGGCCGAATAATAACATTTTTTATGCTTTCCCTCGAGGTGAGAATGACCGATCTTGATTTCTCCTGCAACCGGCTGACGACCATTCCAGAGCGTCGGGGCAAATAAGCAGTCTGCTTCGTCATCCGAATGAAGTTTGCTCCTGAACGTGTTGGTCACCTTGCCGGTGCGTTGCAGTGTAATGGTTTCCTTCAGGGGCCTGAGTGTAAAGAATCCACTGTTGCCTGTCTGGGTTGTGTCTGCGGTGCCGGGGTTGGTGGCAACCAGCTTCACCTGGAACTTCCAGCCTGGGAAAGTGTAGTCTTTTGTAATGACCAAACCGTTGTATTGGCCGGTGTTGGGGATCTGTTTCCGTTCCATCTCGTTGCCCTGCCCGTCCAGGAGATACAGGTGGAGTTCGGGGTGCTTCACAGAGTTCCGATCCCACGTGACCGGTATCGGTGTTTCCGCCCTGTAACGCTCGTTTGCGACGGGTGATGTGATGTTGATTTGCGACAACAGCGTCCCTGCCGGATGAATCTTCGGCCTTTCCCGCATGAGGGCAGGGCGGGTCTTGGCAGAAGGTTGAACCGACTGTATATGGGAGGGCATGCCCGTCCGTAACGCAAAAAAACCGTTGCTCATTGCGCAATATTGATTGTTGACGGTACAGATACGCACCTTGTAGTCCTGACCGACGGCAGCCGTGCCGCCCGCATATTGACCGGCCGTCCAGGAATACGAGGCGGCCTTGGCGTTCAATCCGTCCGCGATGATGCCGACCTCCTGACCACCCTTCAGAAGAACAAGGCGGACCTTTGCCTTGATTCCCACCGCCGACCACTGGATCTTGACGGGCTTGCCGATGACCGGGGTTTCTCCGCCGTTAGGTGAAATAATCTTGAGCGAGGCGCACATAGCCGGGCTGTTAACGAAAATCGACATAAACAACACGAGCGATGCGATGCATGTCCTTTTCATAAAATCTCCTCCCTGACCGTTGATCGAAAAAAAACGCTAACCCACCCGCCAAATTGGGTCATGTACGCCAGCGTCGCCAGCGGGACCCAAAACGCAACCAAGAGAATATTGAGCCATCGTGAAGTCGCTCGGCGGTAGAGCGACCTCCCACAGAAAGCCCGTAAACCTCAAAATGTCTCTACACACAATGGATAAGCGGGGAGTCCCCCAAAAGAACGGGCGTCATGATACCCAACAAAGCGGCCTCTGTCAAATTCGGCAACAGGGTGGCACGGCTTGAAGGCGAACATCCTTAAAGAAGGGACTGTCCCAGGCCTTGCATGCCGTTTTTCATGGCTGCAGCCGTATTTCACAAGGGACCACCTTGAAATGTTCAGGTTAGACAGCACATCACGGCATCGGGTCAGTACGCCCAAGAACCCGTTCACGCCGAAGCATGGGCCGCAACGGATTATCGACCGGGACTAGCCGCAATGCATGAACTTCTTGACCAGATCGGAAATGGCCTTGACGTTACCAGGCAGATTTTCGCTTAAATCGGCGTCGTTGTGCGCTTTCAAGTCGGCGATGGTCTGGTCGATAAAGCCTTTTGGAAAAACGCCCGATTGTTCGTACAGAGATCGGGCCTTCTCCAGTTCCAAGGCGGCCTCGTAGCATGAGGTGGGCAGGTTATCGAGATCGGTACGACTGCCGACATCCGCCGTGTTGGCGAAGAGACGATCGGCCTTCTCCAGGGCATTCGGATCTTCCAAGCCGTACAGCACGGCCAGAGTCATACCAGCCAGAAGGGTGTGAACGTTGGCACTACCGTCAGGGCTGCGCAGTTCCACGGTCTGGCTGTTCTGAACCCGATCGGCGTGCCGGGGTTCCTGGGGGTTGGCGTCGTAGATCATGTTGGTTGCCCCGCACCAGCCCAGCGGTACCCGCACAAGAACGGAGCGGTTGCACTCCCCCCAACAGATACGTGTCGGCGCTTCCTGACGGGGAACGAGGCGCAGAAACGAGGTGGGAACGGTATTTCCAAACGCGGTCAGGGAGGGCGCGAAAGTCAAAAGACCCGAAATCAATTTCCTTGCGGCAGGGGTCAAGCCCTGGTCAGCGGCCATGACATTGAACCCGTTCTCCATCAGTCGGACGTGGATATGTAAACCATTGCCAGCGTGGCCAACGATGATCTTTGGGGCGTAGCTGACCTCATATCCGAATTTGCAGGCCACGTCGCGCACCGCCCATTTGGCCAGAACCATCTGGTCTGCAGCGTCCTCGGCCTCCGCCGGCAGAAATTCAATCTCGTGCTGCACCATTTCCACACCACCGTGGATAATGTTGCCGACTTCGGCGTGGCCGTACTTGACGGGACATCCCATTTCGCTGACGACCCTCATCGCTTCCCGGCGGACGGCATCCCGCTTGGAGAATGGACGGGACTCATGGTAGCCTCGCTGTTGGACAATGGGGTAGATGCTGTCGATTTCGCTGAAGAGGTAATACTCCAATTCCCCAAACATCTCCAGGGTGCAACCGGTTTTTTTATTTAGCAGACGGTGAGCCTTTTTGACCAGGTTTTCCGGAGAGCTTTCCAGGGGATTCCCGTCGGCGGTATAGTAAGAACAGAGCAGGTCGAGGGTTGGAATCTCGGAAAAGGGTTCAACAAAGGCCGTCCTGTATCGGGGAATAACATAAAGGTCGCTGGATGCGGCAGAGATGAAGGAAAAAAGGCTTGAGCCGTCAACCCGCTCACCGGCACTGAGTAGCCGATCTAGATGGTGGCGGCTGTTGATGACGAAGTTCAGGGTCTTGAGCCGGCCATCGCCACCCACGTAACGGAAATTAAGCATACGGATGCCATTGTTTTCGATAAACCGCATAATGTCGGCTTTGGTAAATTCGTTGGACGGTTTTTTCAGGTACCGTACCAAGGGGTTGGGGTTCAGGTCGATCTTGTCTTTCATAGGTTCTCCATGTGAAATGCTTAAAAAATCTATAACGTCGATTCACCAAAGGGAAAAATGCAATCGTTTTTCGGAACGACGGGTTTGCCGGGGCCGTCTCCGACGGGGACCATCACCCCCAACAATCTTCCTCACATGTACGGTATGAAATCCAGGAGAATTCCCGGGGCGGCAAAGGGGATTCGGGGTGCCGGGCTGCATATTCCTTTTGAGCCTTCATGATGGCCTCCTTTTCATCCCGCGCACTGACAACCAGAAAAAACAACAGCCTCCTGTCTCCTGTTCCGGACAAATCAAGAAGTTCAGCCCTGTATCGTGTGGTTTTAACATGCTTGGAAGCCATTTTCATCATTCCGCATCCCCTTTGCCCTTTAGACCAACCCGGCAGGATCTTGCGCGATCAGACCAAGAGGTTTTGAGTCCGGATTTTAGCACCTATTTGCAAACCACGGCCTCTTGTTGCCGGTAGCGTTCGTCCAGGAGCAAAGCGATCCTTGCCATAACGGCGCTGGCTACACCCTCAAACTGATCCCGGTATTTTCGCTGGGAATCCCTGGAGAAAAGTTGGAACGGCGTATCGATCCGGTAGGGCTTTAGGCGGTCTTCGATGGACAGGGGATCGCCCACGCGATAGACGATTCGCCCGCTCCGGGCGAAAGGCAGGCGCCTCCGATAGACCTGTTCGGAATTGTTGCATCCAATGGGAACGATCTTTTTCCGACTCCAGAGGGCCAGCTGGGCGAGACCCGTTTTCCCCTCCGCCAGCCTGATGGACCGGGTTCCCTCGGGGAAGATAATCAGATTCAATCCCCGGTCAACAAGGGCCTGGCGGCTCAGTTCCGCCACCCGCTCCATGACCAGATCATAATAATCGCGAATAAAACCAACGAAGTCATCGCCCCAAGCCCGAAAGATCCGGGCGGCGTTTTCCGGATACGTCCCTGCATGATCGTACCTGCCGTCAATGACGTCCTTCACGTCCCGGTACAGCGCCGGATCAATCGGCTCTCCGAATTTTTTCCTGTAAAACTCTTCGATCAGATACGCCATGGACGGCACGGGAATCAGATTGCACGCATCGAGGCATTTTCCCAACAGTGCATTGCGGTAGTACTTGCCCTTGACCCAGACCGTTGTGTAGGGAAACGTCTTCAAAGTCCAGAGTTTCCACTGGAATGGCCAATAGTTATATCGATCCGTATGGTTCATGGCGAAGATGACGTTTTCATCGAGGGGAATCTTTTCGAGGTTTTCGATGTGAATATCGACTTGGGCGAAAAAACGGTAGTTAGGGGTCAGGAAAAAATTCGCCACCAACATCTGGCCCCGGGGTTCAGCGACCAATCGTATGCGGCTCAGATGTTCGATGTCAACCATAAGCGCCCATAATGATTTGAACGTTCACAGCCATGTGCCGCCGATCCCTGCGGCATCGCGACCGATGGGAGAGAGCACCGGGGGGGACATCCTTCATGGGAAGGTGAAGGATCGCTCTCATTAACCCGGGGTGTCATCATCGAACCGATTGCCCCCTCCGTAAACCGGCGATTATCATTCATGCTCGTCCTCATGCCGTACCATTTAAAAGGATGTTCCGGACCCGGGCCAACTCCGCGGGCGTGTCCACCTCAACCGAATCGTAGGCCGTTTCCACCATTTTGATCCGGTAGCCACACTCCAACGCCCGAAGTTGTTCCAGGGCCTCCAGCTTTTCCAGGGGGCTCTGGGGCAATGTGGAAAAAGTCTCAAGAAAATGGCGCCGATAGGCGTAGATACCGTGGTGTTTGTAGTAATGGACCTCGTGGTTATGATCCCGGTCATAGGGAATCGTGGCACGGGAAAAGTACAAGGCAAAAAAGTCCCTGTCGAACACCGCTTTGACGGCATTGGGATGGTTAATTTCCTCCTCCCGAACGATCCGGTAGATCAGGGTGGACATGGGAATCGAGGGATCCGCCAGCAGGGGTGCCACCACCTCGTCAATCTGCAGGGGTTCGAAAAGGGGCTGATCCCCCTGGATGTTGACGACGATATCGTTATCGTCCAGGCCGAGAACCGTCGCCGCTTCGGCGAGACGATCCGTACCGGATCGGTGGCGATCAGCCGTCATGACGGCCTGTCCGCCGAATTTCAGAACGGTATCGAAAATGCGCTGATCATCGGTGGCCACCACCGCGTCGGTTACGCTTGCAACCCGAAGTACCCGTTCATAGACATGCTGGAGCATGGGCTTGCCGCAGAGATCCGCCAGAGGCTTGCCCGGAAACCGACTGGACCCGTATCTCGAGGGGATAATGCAGACAATTCTCACAGATGGGCCTCCCGGGCACTCAGATAACGGGCCACGTAATCTCGGACCGACTCCTCCAAGGGATGGAAGGAAAGCCGGCAACCCTGGTTCCGGAGTTTGTCCATCTTCGCTTCCGTAAAATACTGATACTGAGTCCGCAGGTTTTCCGGCATCGGGGTATAATCGATCTGAGGCTCCAGGTTCATGGCATTGAAAACGGCTAAAACGAGATCGTTCCAGGTGCGGGATTGCCCCGTTCCAACATTGAAGATGCCGTTTTTATTGTCGTTTTCCATGAGCCACCACATGACATCCACGCAGTCCTTGACATAGACGAAATCGCGTCGCTGTTCTCCATCTCCGTAATCCGGCCGGTGGGATTGAAACAGGCGCACCCGACCCGTCTCCCTGATTTGGTGGAAGGCCTTGTAGATAACGCTGGACATATCCCCCTTGTGGTATTCATTGGGGCCGAAAACATTGAAAAATTTTATCCCCGCGACCCGCTTCTGTATCTCGTGACGCAGACACCATTGATCGAAGAGCTGCTTGGAGTAGCCGTACATGTTGATGGGCCGAAGATCGTTGATCCCTGCCTCGTCATCGTCAAATCCCCGCGTCCCGTCACCGTAGGTGGCGGCGGAACTGGCATAAATAAGACGGGCACTGTGCTTCAAGGCCCATTCGGTCACGCGGCAGGAGTAATGGAAGTTGTTCTCCATGAGGTAGTCGGCGTCCGTCTCGGTCGTGGAGGAACAGGCCCCCATGTGAACAAGGCACCTGACGGGAAAGGGCACCCGATCTTCCAGGATCATCCGAAGAAAAACGTCCTTGTGCAGAAAATCCGCGTAGCGTAGATTGACCAGATTTTGCCATTTGCCAGAGGTACCCAGACGATCAACGATGACCACATCATCGATTCCTTCACCGTTCAATTTCCAGACAAAGGCACTGCCGATAAACCCGGCCCCGCCCGTAACGACGATCATCTATTTATTCCCCCTGATCACGAGGTTGTACAAGATGCTCCATCACCCCGGAAGTCAACCTGCCTCGCTTCGTGAAATGAAAGACCCCTTGCTTGATTACAGTTCCCGTGCGGCCTTCACGATCGCCGTCTCAATCTGTGCCATCCGCTCATCCGACATTCTCACCTGGATACCCAGAACCAGGGTCCTGCCCAGGAGATCCTCAGCCTGGGGGATATCATTCCGTTCGTAGCGGATCTCACCCTTGTAGGCAGGATTCTTGAATGGGTACTGTTGCGGGTTCGCCGTCGCAAAAGACAGCATATGTTCCCAGTTGGGAGCGTAGTGCCATTTATTCGTTTTGTAACAGGTCGTATCGACACCGCCAGCCAACAGACTCTGCTGAAACTTCGCAGCCAGTTCCGCCGTCGGTAGATTGAAGGCGACAAACGTCGCCGTGTCGCCGTCCGGATCGGGCACTTCCCGGAAGCCGACATCCCGGACCCGGCTCAGGAAAGCTTTGATCCGCGCCTTGTTCTTGCGCTGTTCGCTGCAGACATAATCCAGTTTTCGTAGTTGAGCGAGGCCCAGGGCACCCTGGAGTTCGTTCATCCGGTAGTTGAATCCCAGGATATGCCGCCCCTCCATCGCCCGCGGGACAGCGTGATTATGGTCATGGCCGTGATCGTGGTACTCGTCGGCCCGCCAGGCGAATTCCTTGTTATCCGTAACAACCATACCCCCTTCGCCGGTGGTAATGGTTTTGTAATAATCAAAACTGAAAATGCCCATATCGGCAAAAGTACCCAGTTTTTTCCCTTGAAAGCTGCCGCCGCATCCCTGGGCGTTGTCTTCCAGCACCAGGAGGTTGTGTTTTCTCGCCACGGTCATGATTTTATCGATACGCGCCATGGCCCCACACATGTGAACGGGGATGACCGCCTTTGTCAGAGGCGTGATTTTCCTCTCAATATCCGCCGGGTCGAGGTTGAGGGTTGTGTCGATATCGCCCATGACCGGGATGGCCCCGACCTCCAGAACCGCTTCCCAACTCGCCACAAAGGTGAAGGCGGGAACGATAACCTCGTCGCCGGGCCCGACGCCCATAGCCGCCAGAGCCACCTTCAGGGCCGCAGAGCCGGAGGTGACACCCAGGGCGTGAGTCGTGCCGCAATAGGCGGCGAATTCCTCTTCCAGTTGCCTGACCTTGAAAATGCCCTTTCTTTCGTTATCGAATCCATAACGCATCAGCACGCCTGTTTCCATAACGTCCATGATTTCCCTTATTTCTTCCTTACCGATCAGTTCCGCACCGGCCATATGATGGTTCCTCCATTTACTTGTCTTAGTCTGTCACCTTGTATACTTTATTAATCCAGCCCTTCTCGCGGAAAGACCGGGAAAATGATGCTTTGCTATTCCGAAACCCGCCTTACCTTCTTGGAAGGATCCATGTTCAGACGACGCAACTTCCCGACATGGATTCCGGGCCGTCCTGCGCCTGCCCGGCATTGTGTTTCCTGCTCAGCAGCATTGCCTGTAAATTTCGATCATGTCCTCCAGAGTCATTTTGCATGGATTGTTCGCCAGGGGACGCGCCACCGTCAGGGCAACCTCGGCCAGATCCGGGAAAACCGTTTCGGGAATCTCCAGGGTATCCAATCGTGTTGTGACTCCGCAATCCTCGATCAGGGCTTCCACGGCCTCCACGGCCAGATAAGCCGCTTCCCGCAGAGGAAGATTGTCTGTCACCTCTCCCATGACCTCAGCGATATCCGTGAATTTTTCCAGGGAACCCGGCAGGTTGTAGGCCATGACAGCCGGAAGGATCATCGTGTTGGCCAGTCCATGAGGAACCCCATAGAGACCGCCCAGGGGATAGGACAGGGAATGGACTGCCGTCACGCCCGCGTTGGCCAGACCGATCCCGGCGTAGAGACTGCCCAGAAGCATCTGCTCACGAGCTTGGAGGTCGCTCCCGTTGTGGACGCAGGTCCGCAGGTTCTCCGAAATGAGACGGATCGCCTCCAGAGAAAACATCTCGCTCATGGGCGAGGCATTCAGTGAGGTATAGGATTCGATGGCGTGACACAGGGCATCGATCCCTGTTTCCGCTGTCGGTTTCGGGGGCAGAGTCAGCGTCAGAACCGGATCGCACAGAGCAATATCCGGATACAGGTAGGGGCTGTTCATCCCCTCCTTTTTCCTCAGGTCCTTTCGCACAAAAACGGCGGTGAAGGTTACTTCACTTCCCGTACCTGCCGTTGTCGGCACCTGAATTTGAGGCAGGCCCGCACCGGGGATGTTATTCAGACCGAGGTAATCCACGGCCTTCCCTTTGTTGCCCACAACGGCCGAAATGGCCTTGGCCGTATCCATGGCGCTTCCACCACCGATCCCGACGACACAGTCACATTTCCCCTTAACGGCGGCTTTCGCCCCTTCTTCAACCAGTTCGATGGGCGGCTCGGGGATCACCTTGTCGTATATTACATATTTCATACCGTCCTTTTTCAGAAGGTCCTCAACCCTTTCGCGAAAACCCGCCGCTGCCATATTCCGGTCCAAAACAAGGAGGGGCCGCGATCCCTTAAGCTCCTTGATATGCTCCACCAAGGCATCAAACGACCCGCTGCCGAAGACAATCTTCTTTGCGCCTGTAAAGGCAAATTGCATTTTCATATATGAACCCTCTCGTATCAATTTAATTGCACTTTCACTTTCATCATTTGCCGGAAACGGCTATTACAATGCCATTTTTATTACGGATGCCACCGTGTAAAGTCAAGTTTTTTCATCCCTCTCTCCGGCATTTGCCGTAAACCACTCCAACTGACGGCAGATACCCCGGATAATTTTCACTTCCTTAGCAAGAAGGGCCGTCCGTGCAAAGAGACGACGAAGATGCATCATCCAATATTCCGGGTTCTGGGGATTTAAAAAACCTATTTTTGTCAGGAGATCGCGTATCTGCCCGTACATGCCTTCGAGCTCGTATGATGTCGCCAGTTTGGGAATAGCAGGTCGCTCTGACATGGATTGCCAGACAAGGATTTCATAACAGAGGATCATGACGGCATGGGACAGATTGAGGGATCTGAATTCCACGGTGGGAATATTCACAACGAGATGGCAGAAACGCAGCTCCTCATTCGTCAGCCCCGTATCTTCGGGTCCAAACACAAGGGCCACTCGATTTTCCTGGGAAACCCCCCCGACCTGTTCAGCCATTTCCCGTGGACTGACCACGGGACCACGGGCATTGCCCAAACGCGCCGTGGTCCCGACTACATATTGAAAGTCGGCCAGAGCTGTTTCCAGACTGGGGGTATGTACAATTTCATCAATACGCTCAGAGGCTTCATGGGTGGCAAGCCGGTACATTTCATCACGGTCGAGCATCTGGTTTCCGACGACGATCAGACGATCGATACCCATGTTCTTTCCGCACCGGGCGACAGCACCCACGTTCCCGGCAACGCGTGGTTTGCAGAGAACAACGGCGATATGGCTGGTTCTGGATTTCATGAGTGACACGGACTTCGTGCCGTTCTTGTTTCGGTAGCTCACCTTAAAATGCGGCCCCTTTGTCTTCCTCCCCCTCTTCGTCCCCGGGCAATTCGATTTCCTCGCTTTCAGGATCGTCTTCGGATGCCTCCGGGGAAGTGTCCCGTTCAACCCGGGCCATGCCAACGATACGCTCTTCCTCGTTCAAACCGATGAGCTTCACCCCCTGTGTGCCCCGTTGAATAAGGGTGATTTCATCAACTCGGAGGCGGATAATTCTTCCCGTGTCGCTAATGAGGACCACATCCTCTTCTCCTGTTACCTGACAGATGCCGGCTACGTAACCGACTTTGGAAACGGTTTTCAGATTGATCGTTCCCTTGCCGCCACGACCCTGGAGAGGGTATGCCGAAACGACTGTGCGTTTCCCGTAACCGTTTTCCGATACGGTGAGAATGGCGTTCCCTTCCGATGCCAGAATTTCAAGACCGATCACATGATCGCCTTCGTCCATGCGGATTCCCATGACACCCCTTGCGGTTCGGCCCAGATCCCGAATGTTGTCCGCATGAAAACGGATGGCCTTCCCCTTTCGGGTCCCCAGAAAGATATCCTGTTGATTGTTCGTGATCTGAACATCGATCAACGCATCCCCCTCATCGCCGGACATGGCTATGATGCCCGTGGAGCGCGGGTTCGCATACGCCGATAAGACGGTCTTCTTGACAATCCCTTTCTGCGTTACCATAACAACGGAACTGTCGTCGGTAAAATCACGGACTGGAAGAATGGCCGCCAGTTTCTCTTGCTGAGATAAATTGATCAGGTTGATAATGGCCTTGCCGCGAGCGGCTCTCCCCGCCTGTGGAATTTGATAGACTTTGAGCCAGTATACGCGGCCTTCGGTGGTGAAGATCAGGATGTAATGGTGAGTCGAAGCGATAAATATTCTCTCCACAAAATCCTCCGCCTTGGGTTGCATACCCACTTTGCCACGGCCACCCCGACGCTGGCTGCGGTACAGACTGACGGCGTTACGCTTTATATAGCCGGAATGCGATACGGTGACCACCATGTCCTCTTCGACGATCATGTCCTCGATACCTATGTCTTCGATACTGGTCACAATTTCCGTCCGCCGCTCGTCGCCAAATCGGTCCCTGATTTCGATGAGTTCTTTCACAATCACATCAAGAATTTTTCTGGCATCAGCCAGAAGAGCAATCAATTCCTGAATTTTCCATGTCAACTCCGCATACTCTGTATCGATTTTTTCACGTTCAAGACCCGTGAGACGTTGCAACCGCATGTCAAGAATGGCCTTGGCTTGCGTTTCGCTTAAACCGAAACGTGTACACAAATGGGCTGTCGCTTCCTGAGGCGTACCTGCCGCCTTGATCACAGCAATAACTTCGTCGATCCGGTTCAAGGCGATGATGAGTCCTTCCAGAATATGCGCCCGCTCTTTAGCCCGGTCCAATTCAAACCGGGATCGCCGGATCACGACCTCGCGACGGAAGTCTATGAAACTGTTCAGCATTTCCTTAAGATTGAAGACCCTGGGTTGACCACGGTCTATGGCCAACATGATGATCCCGAAGGACGTTTCCATCTGGGTATGCTTGTAAAGCTGGTTCAGAATGACACCGGACTGCTCGTCCCGTCTCAAATCAATAACAACACGTATACCCTCGCGGTCTGATTCATCCCGAAGGTCCGTAATACCGGATATTTTCTTTTCCTTAACAAGTTCTGAAATGGATTCAATGAGATTAGCTTTGTTTACCTGATAGGGCAGTTCGGTAATGACAATGCTTTCCTTATCACTTCTGGCGTTCCGCTCTATCATCGCCCTGGCCCGCAATCGTATGATGCCTCGTCCCGTTTTATACGCAGAAAAGATCCCTTCACGACCGTTTATAAAACCAGCGGTGGGAAAATCAGGCCCGTGAATATAACGCACCAATTCCTCAATGGAGATGTCCGGGTGATTGATCAACGCCACCGTTCCATCCACGACCTCTCTCAGATTATGGGGGGGCATATTGGTTGCCAGACCCACGGCAATCCCCGAAGAACCGTTGAGAAGTAAAACCGGTATTTTGGCGGGTAAGACCACCGGTTCCTCCATGGATTCATCATAATTCGGAACAAAATCAACCGTGTTTTTATCAAGATCGGCCAAGAGTTCTTCCGTGAAACGATCCATACGGATCTCCGTATAACGCATGGCCGCCGGTGGGTCACCATCGATGGAACCAAAGTTTCCCTGCCCGTCGATCAGGGGATAGCGCATTGAGAAATCCTGTGCCATGCGGACGATTGTGTCGTAAGCCGCCTGGTCACCATGGGGATGATATTTACCAATAATATCACCAACGATACGCGCTGATTTTTTGAAGGGCCTATTCCATCGGTTTCCCATTTCATTCATGGCGAAGAGGGCCCGACGGTGAACGGGTTTCAATCCGTCACGGACATCCGGAATGGCTCGTCCTATAATGACGCTCATGGCATAGTCCACATAGGACTTTCGCATCTCGTCTTCTATATTAACCGGTATGGTTCTCTGGTGTGATAACTCTTCCATATAAAATAAAAGTCCCTTCCTGGCCTCTTGCCTGTTGGAGGCCGCATAACCGCCTATTTTTTATCATGATTGCAACGGGGTTTCAGACATCAAGATTGGAGGCATACGCGGCATTTGCGAAGATAAATTCCCGACGTGGTTCCACCTGATCACCCATAAGGGTCGTAAAAATTTCGTCCGCTACAACGGCATCCTCCACCTTTACCTGAAGCAACGACCGTTTTTCCGGATTCATCGTTGTTTCCCAGAGTTGTTCTGGATTCATTTCACCGAGACCTTTATACCGCTGAATCGAAATGCCTTTTCTTCCCAGATTCATAACATGCTCCACGACGGTGCTCATGTTGTCCAATTCCACTACGTGTTGTGACAATTCCCCTTCCAGGGCCATCCGATACGGCGGTTCGCCCAATACACTGACCTGATGCAACAGCGCCTTCACTTCAAGAAATATAGGCGCCTTCAGGACGTCTCGATCGATACATGTAACCTTTTCCACACCATTTCGCGACAAGACGAATTTCATTTTGTACAGGCCATTCTCGGGGTCCTGTTCTATCTCGGCTTTCACCAGGGATTCTCCGATCGCCTGTGCCGTCCGACGCATCACCCTTTCCATCGGTTCCGCCGTTTTAAAATCCCATTCGGATAGTGAGGGATCTCCCGCCAGAATACGCATGACATCGCGATCCCTGTTTTCCTTCTCATATTTGTTCATGATCATTTCAATTCTCATGACATTTTTCACCAGCGCATACAGCTTACTTTTCGTAAAATACGTGCCGTTTTCCGTGACAAGTCGGGTCTTGGCCACACCGCTGTCCAGAATGTAGTTTTCCATGTCTTCTGCATTTCTAATGTATTTTTCCGTTTTCTTTTCTGTTACTTTGAACAACGGAGGTTGCGCGATATAAAGAAAACCTCTTTCAACCAATTCACGCATCTGACGAAAGAAAAAAGTAAGCAGAAGAGTTCGAATATGATGGCCATCGACATCGGCATCGGTCATGATAATCACCTTGTGATAACGCAGCCGGCTGATGTCGAAATCATCTTTGCCGATCCCCGTTCCCATGGCTGTGACAATGACCTTGATCTCCTCGTTTTTCAGCATCCTGTCAAAACGGGCCTTCTCCACATTCAAAACTTTACCACGAAGCGGAAGTATGGCCTGATTTTTCCGATCCCGGCCCTGTTTGGCCGATCCACCGGCTGAATCTCCTTCCACCAGATACACCTCACTCAGGGCAGGATCCTTTTCCTGACAATCAGCCAGTTTCCCGGGCAGAGCTCCAACTTCCAGAGCACTCTTTCTCCGGGTCAATTCCCGGGCGCGTCTCGCCGCCTCCCTCGCACGCGATGCCTCCAAACATTTGTTCAGAATCTGCTTCGCCACCGTAGGATTCTCTTCAAGGTACGTACCTATTTTGTCATATATGATTCCCTCAACAAGACCCCGCACCTCACTGTTTCCGAGCTTGGTCTTCGTCTGCCCTTCAAACTGGGGGTTTTTGATCTTTACGCTGATCACACAGGCCAATCCCTCCCGCAGATCCTCTCCCCGGAAAGATTCCTTCCTGTTTTTCAGTATGTTGTAACTGAGCGCATAATTATTCAAAACACGGGTCAGAGCGGAACGCAAACCTATCATGTGTGTTCCGCCCTCGGTCGTGTTGATGCTGTTTGCAAACGAATAGATGTTTTCCTGATAGGTATCGTTGTACTGTAATGCCACCTCAACATGACAATCTTCCCGATCGCCTTCAACATAGATAGGATGCTTGTGCAGCACCTTTTTGTTCCGGTTGATATATTCGACAAAGGATACAATTCCTCCCTCATAATAAAATTCACTTTTCTTCTCGATTCTCTCATCGACAAGGGTGATTCTTACGCCTGAATTGAGAAAGGCCAATTCTCTTAGACGATTGGCAAGGATGTCGTAGCTGAATTCCAGTTCATCAAATATTTCCTCATCCGGTTTGAAAATCACCTTGGTACCCTGGCCACGGGTTTTTCCCACCATTTCCAAAGGAGCCTGAGGAATCCCTCGACGGTAATTCTGCGTATAGAGCATGCCCTCCCGTCTGATCTCAAGTTCCAGAAAACTGGACAGGGCATTGACTACCGATACGCCGACACCGTGAAGTCCACCCGATATCTTATAGCTGTCACTGGAAAACTTCGCTCCGGCATGGAGCTTGGTTAACACCACCTCCGCAGCGGAGATCCCTTCAGTCTTATGCATGTCAACAGGGATCCCCCGACCGTTATCATCCACAACAATGCTGTTATCTATCCTTATCGCAACCGTAATGGCATTGCAGTTACCGGATACGGCTTCATCAATAGAATTATCCACCACTTCGTATACCAGATGATGCAACCCATCCCTGCCCGTCGAACCAATGTACATAGCGGGTCTTTTACGAACCGCCTCCAACCCTTCGAGAACCTTAATGCTATCGGCACTATAATTTTCAATCATCCACACAACCTCTTTACCTTCACATGCTTGCTCATTTATACACAAGCGACTCGCTATAAAAATTTTCCTTTATATACTTGATTTTATTTACAATAAAATCATTTTATTTTCGTTTATCCACTCACTGTCCACAGCTTAAATGATCAGCGGCATCACCACACACGAATAATCATCCTGACCCGCAGACCTGACGATACCCGGTTTCCTCCCCGAACCCAATTCAAATGCAATGGTTTCACCATCAACCACCTCAATGGCATCCATTAGGTAATCAGCATTATATCCAACTTCGAGTTTTTCACCATCGTAAGACACATCAATTTCTTCCCTGGCTTCGCCGACGTCGGCATGCTGCGATTGAAGAACCATCCGGTTTTCGTAGATAGTCAAAAGAACGGTCCGAAATTCTTCGGACGATACGACGACCCACATTCTCCTCAGGGCATGCAGAAAATCATCTCTAGGCAAAAACAGAACCGTTCCTGTTTCAGTGGGAATCACCCGTTTGTAATCCGGATACTCCGCGTTCACCAAGCTTACTTTCAGCATCACATTCGTCGTTCGAACGATAAACATCTGTCCCATTAACCCTATGGAAACATGTTCAGGGTCGCTTTCCACCAGTTTGCGGATTTCTCCAATTCCTTTTCTGGGAAGAATCACCCCGGCGGGAACATCAAGAAATTCTGTTGCATCCAGATTTTTATGCACCATAGACAGGCGATGTCCATCCGTCGAAACCATTCTGATGGTAACACCTTCCGAATTTTTTTCAATTTGCAGAAAGATACCATTCAAATTTCGTCTCAATTCGTCCGTTGACATCGCAGAATAAACCTTACGCACCATTTCTTTGAGGAGATTTCCTGAAACGGGGTACAATGGTATGTTTTCCTCGGCCACAACACTGGGATAATCGTCAGCGGATATCCCCATGATCCGGTACACCGTTTTTTGACAAGTGAGGGTAACAATGTTACGGGAATCCATACTGACATGAACCTCTTCCCCCCAAATTTCCCGTACGATTTCGTAAAGTTTTTTTGCGGACAGGGTGGTTTTTCCGGCTTCGGTGACAGACGCCTCATAGCGTGCAACGAGACTTATTTCACGGTCTGTTGCCACGACCTTGATCAACCCATCCTCCGCTTCTAAAAGAATGTTGCTTAAGATGGGAAGGGTTGTTTTTTTTTCCACAATCCCCAACGTTTTCTGCAAACCATCGAGCAAAACCTCTCTTTTGATCGTGAAATTCATCTTGGTTGTCCTTTCCGTTTCTGAGTCATTATTTTTAAATTTTTTTATATTTAAATTAAACTAGTCGTAGTAAAAGAACTTGTGGATAGGGTGAATATCATTTTTAAATCATCTGTATTTATGTTCTTACGTTTTCCTTTTCCTGTGGATAAGCTCTTTAATTCCAGGTTAACGACGTTGAAGAATTTCGTCTTCCAAATCCTGTAAGACTTTTTTCATTTCATGATCCGTTTCCAGTAACTTTTTTATTTTGTTATCTGCATAAATCACCGTTGAGTGGTCACGCCCCCCCATTTTTGCTCCGATGTCCGGAAACGAGGAGTTGGTCAGTTTTCGGGACAGATACATGGCCATCTGACGCGCCGAAGCAAGATGTTTATTTTTTTTCGGTGATTTGAGATCCGATATTTTGAGATTGAAGCGTTCTGAAACAGCTTTCATGACATCGTCGATGGAGATGGTAGATTTTGGATTTGTCTTTAATATTCTGTTCAACACCTGTCGGACCAGGTCCAGGCTGATCTTTTTTTTCGTCAATGAGGAGTAGGCGATGGTTTGCGTCAGGAAGCCCTCGAGTTCACGAATGTTGGAGTCTGCGTGGGACGCGATGTACATGGCTGCATCATGGGGTAATTCAATGTGATTTTCTTGGGCTTTTTTTTCCAGTATCGCAATTCTTGTTTCAATTTCCGGCGGTTGGATATCGGCGATTAAGCCCCATTCGAAACGCGATCGCAAACGTCCTTCCAGGTTGGGAATATCTTTCGGAAAATTATCACTTGTCATAACGATTTGTTTTCCTGAATCGTGCAGGGTATTGAACGTGTGAAAAAATTCCTCCTGGGTACGCTCCTTTCCAGCGATAAATTGAATATCGTCAATCAGAAGACAGTCAATTGTACGAAATTTTGTTCGGAATTTCTGCATTTTGTCGTGACGGATGGAACTGATCAGTTCGTTGATGAATTCTTCTGCGGACAGGTACAGGACATTCATGTCCGGATACAGCGTGTAGGTTAAAAGTCCTATAGCGTTCAACAGGTGGGTTTTCCCAAGCCCGACCCCCCCGTAAATGAAAAAAGGATTATAGTTTTTCGCAGGATGTTCCGCCACGGCAATTGATGCCGCATGGGCAAACTGGTTGGAAGACCCGACAACAAATCGGTCAAAGGCGTAATTGGTATTTAAGGTATGATGGTACTGCATTCTTGACGTGTTTGCCGGTGCCTGCGGTGCTGTTACATGATACGTCCGGGTGCCGCTTTCTTCAGAAACCTCATTCCTCCCTTCACCCTGAGCAATGACAAAGACAATATTCGTATTATAGCCCATGGTTATATCAAGACATTCCTGAATTGTATGGCGGTAATTATCCAGAAGCCAGTCTTTGAAAAACCGATTGGGAACGGCAAAGCAGATCTGGTTTTCCTCGATGGAAAGAATTCTAACAGGCTTGATCCAGGTTTCATAGTTCTGTTTGGGAATTTTTTCCTGAATTAGCTTTTGAGTATTTTCCCATAAAATCTGCACGATTACAAATCTCCATCAACATTATTATCCACATCTGTGGATAGTTTTGCAAAGCTTTTCTGCCTTCTGGACCATCGTGGTTTGCATTGCCGGTCTTTGTACATTTGATGAATTAAGAATGATTGAGCAGATCAGTCCGCATGTATGGTAAACAGGAGTTCAACTATCCTTCCCAGTTCTTCCGTTGAGGAAAATCTGATTTCAATCGATCCATTTTTAATTCTTTTTTTGATCTGTACCCGTGTCATGAGTACGTTTGATAGTTGCTTTTCCAGATCGTACAGATAGGCTTCCCTGTCGGCCACTTGTTTTTTCCGTTTGGGTGTTTTCATGGCTTGGATGAGCCTTTCCGTTTCTCGTACGTTCATTTCTTTTTTCACAATGGTTTCAAAAACCGATGTCTGTAAAGGACCCGCGTCTAGGGAAAGAATGGCGCGGGCATGGCCAGCCGTAATTTTCTTTTCAACCAGGGCACGTTGAATGTTTCCGGGCAGTTTCAGAAGGCGGATCGTATTGGCGATGGTGGATCGATCCTTGCCAATTTTTGCAGCAATGTTTTCGTGTGTCTGACCAAAGATTTCAACCAGGGTATTATACGCACTGGCTTCTTCCAGAGGATTTAGTTCTTCCCGCTGAAGGTTTTCTATCAGGGAAAGTTCCGCCGCCTCAATGTCGCTGGCGTTTCTGATAATGATAGGAACATTTTTCAGACCCGCCTCCTGGGCGGCACGCCACCGTCTTTCTCCCGCAATGATTTCGTAACCCATATCGGTTTTGCGTACGACGATAGGTTGAATAATACCGTTTTTACGAACGGATGCGACAAGTTCCTTCTGTTCCAAGTCGCTGAAATTCTTTCGTGGTTGAAAGCGATTCGGTTGGATCTCCTCAATACCGCACGTAATCAGATGAGGACGGTCCCTGATCTCTGCTATATCTGCCAGCAGGTCGGGAAACATGGCTTCCAATCCACGGCCTAAGGACTGTTTGGGTGGCATTTACATTCTCCCGCAATTAAGGAATTCCTGGGTCAGCTCCAGATACGACATCGCGCCCCGGGATCGAATATCATACAATATGATAGGCAAGCCATGGCTGGGACTTTCAGATAGGCGAACATTCCGGGGAATCACGGTTTTGAATACCCTGCTGCCGAAATGTTCGCGTATATTCTCGCTGACCCGATGTGAAAGTCTGTTTCTCGAATCGAACATGGTCAGCAGGATTCCTCCCAGTGTGAGAGAGGGATTCATCCGGTTCTGCACGATTCTCAGGGTGTTCATCAATTGTCCCAAACCTTCCATGGCGAAATATTCACATTGCAAGGGTACAACCAGCGCATCCGAAGCGACCAGAGCGTTTATGGTCATAAAGCCCAGAGACGGTGGACAATCTAAGATAATGTAATCATAGGCGGCATCCATTTGCCGCAAAAAATTGCGCAATCGATTCTCGCGCTCATGAAGCTGGACAAACTCGACCTCTATTCCGATCAAGTCCTGGTTAGAGGGGATCAAATCCAGGTGCGTAATCTGGGTAGGCTTCACCGACTCTTGCAAGGATATCTGACCAATCAAGGCATGATAGAGATTTTTATCGATTATCTCCTGTTTGTCGATGCCCAGGCCGCTCGTTGCGTTTCCCTGGGAATCACAATCGATAAGAAGGGTTTTTTTTTCAGCAAGGGCCAGACATGCGGCCAGGTTGACCGCCGTAGTTGTTTTGCCGACGCCTCCCTTTTGATTTGCAATACAGATGATTTTACGCATGATGGGTTTCGGTTTTTATTTTCCGGTTCAGCAACAATGTACGGAAGTCATAACATAAATCGAGGGTATTTTTAAGCTGAAAAAACCTGTCACACAATGCAACGATAAAAGACAGGCATCGAAAAAACACAGGGGGTGTGCCCCCAGTCCAACATGTCCAACATTTATTTGCGTAATGGGTAGAATGTTCCTGATTTGATATTTGATATGAGGAATGTTGTGTAAATGTTTTGACAAGCGGGGTGATATCCGATAAGGGCGATGGGGAAGAAAACGTACCAACCCTGAGCATTACGCGAAGAATACCGGGAGCGTTGGCCATGCCATGCAGGACCTGTTCAAGAAAATAACCCGC
This sequence comes from Deltaproteobacteria bacterium, assembly GCA_012522415.1. NCBI lineage: Bacteria > Pseudomonadati > Myxococcota > Myxococcia > Deltaproteobacteria bacterium. The sequence goes on from JAAYKM010000073.1 coordinate 20,827, forward strand.
TACCTTGCCTTGTTTTTCGTTTCCGCCTTCATTTCGGGTTGGGCCATCTTTCTGACCCGTTTTTTTGCCCTGACCACCTGGTCGGAGTACGGTATCGCGATTGTTATCGTCTCGCTGTCCGGTGTGTCCATCAGTGCGGTGTGTTTATCACTGTGTGACGATTTCTTTGAACGGCATCGTCCAGCGATTCTATTTTGGCTTCCTTTCGTTCTTCTGTTCATTGCGCCCCTGACATATCATCTGGCCGCCCTGAATCCTTTTAATCCCCTGCTCTTGCAAGATGAAGGATGGCCGTCGGAGCTGCTGAACCTTTTTAATTATTATCTTACCCTTCTGCCCGTTTTTTTCCTGGGAGGATTGTTTATCGGTCTCAGTTTCATCGAACTGAACAGGGATATCTCAAAAGCCTGGGCCTGTCATCTTCTTGGAGCGGCTGCAGGATGTCTTCTGTTGTTTGTATGCCAGTCTCTGGTTCATCCCTTTCTGCTCCCGGCGGTCTTGTTTCCCGTGCTTGCACTGGCGGTACTGCCCCGCCTCTTTATTCTTCGCTACGCCATGTTTCTGACAGGTCTCGCCTGCCTTCTTTTTCTTTCGGGTTTTGGCATGTGGCATGTCATCGATGGGATTTCGGCTCGCATACCCGAATACAAGGCCCTGTCGTCTGCGATGCGGGTGAGCGGCAATCGCGTTGTGGCCGACATACCTGACCCCAGAGGTTATTACCTGGCTCTCGACAACTTGACGGAACGACGGAACCTCAGCCTATCAACCCATGATGGTTCCCCCCCCGTTTCTGCCGGGCCTGCCGCCCAAGGTCTCTATCGTGACGGGGACCGCGTTCTCGGTCTTTATGTGAAAGAAGCCCCGGATCGGTCATATTTTCATTCATCTCTCGATGCCTTCCCTTACACGCTGAAACCGACTGGAACCTATCTTCTCATCGGCACGGCGGGCGGGTTCAAGATCCATGAAATCTGGGGACAAAACAGAATCATCCTTGCGGTGGAACCCACCCCGGTGCTCTGTGATCTTGTCCGGAAAAACTTGACGGGGATGGATGCGGTTACGCTGATATGCAATTCCCCATTGGCCGTTCTCGGGACACGGGCATTCGACCTGATCGACATGGGCGCCACATTCCCTTCGGAAGGGGAGGCCAACCGCTATGCACTGACGATCGAGGCCATTACGCGGTATTATAAGGCTCTCAAGGATGATGGCATCCTGTCGCTGCCGCTATATATCACGGATTTTTCCGCCTCCACCGAAAAACTCCTGGCCACGGTGCACCAGGGCCTGAGCCGCAGCGGTGTAGATGATCCAGGCAAGCATGTGCTGGTATATCGTTCGGCACTGAATGCCAGGATCCTTGTCTTCCGACAGCCGGTTACGGACCAGACTGTGAGGGCGCTGCAGATCTTTTGCCGGCAGCGCTCCTTTGATGTTTCCTGGCATGCCGGTATGGCTTCGGAAAAAAACAACGAGTCCCGTCCTCCACCGGTCCCATCATTATCCCATCGGTCCGATAGCCCGGTCGAACAGGATGACGCTCTCCGGTTTATCGTCGGGCGTTTTTTTATTTCACCGGCAAACGGGTCGTCCGCCCCTGTTACCAGGCTTGAGCCGCTAACGCTTGATCGTTCCTTTTTTCATGTTACTTTGGAGACAGGGGATATGGTGAAAAAGATCAAGGGTTTCTCCTCCATAGCCCGCGCTGAAATCGACCCGGTAATCAATCTGGCCGTCCTTGGTCTGGTAGCGTTTATCGCGGGATGGATGATTCTGCTTCCACTGATGGGGGAAGGGAGGATCAGGGCAGGCACATCGAGTTTCCGGGTGGTCGTTTATTTTGCATGTCTGGGTTTGGGCATGGTTTTGATTACGATGGCGCTCATCGAAAGATGCATGTTTTTTTTCAACGATACGGCCCTTTCCGTGGCGGTGGTGGTGTCGGGTGTACTATTTTTTGCCGGTTGCGGGAGCTATCGTGCTTTTAAGTTTGATCCCTTCAGCGACGAGGGTATCAAGTGGGCGGTGATACGGATTATTATTTGCTTGGTGCTGTATATTTTTCTTTTGATTCCGGTCCTGTCGGTTCTGATCCCCCTGGCCTCCATAATCAAGGTGACGACGATTCTGATCATGATGGCTCCCCTGGCTTTTATCGCCGGTGTGCCGTTGCCCCTTGGCTTTGCCTGCCTGCGTGAGCGGACCGCTTTTTTTCTGCCCTGGACTTACGGAGTATTTGTAATCTTCGGGATCGTCGCTTTTCCGCTGGCCCATCTCTTATCCGTAACCTGGGGTGTTCACGTCTTGCTGTTCGTTGCGGTGTTTCTCTATTTCATTGCTTTCTGGGCATATCCCGGGATGGGTACATCCCGGCTAGTAAAGGCGAGGCCTTCCTGAAAAAGCCTTTGTTGTACAACCGTCAATGTGATAATTCGGTCTTCCGGAAGGCCGGGTTACATTCGGCGGCGCGGATACATATCAACAACCGGCTGCATGGTCAGCTTGACGGATCGTAAAAACGGATAGGTATCGATGGCACGGAATCCTTCTGAATGGAAAGAGAAACAAAGGCCGGAACAGCCCGGTTACAGTCGCCGTGGCGTGTTGCAGGGGGCGATGGGCGCCGGTTTGCTGACAGCGATGGGGAGCCTGCTTCCCGCTTCCGACTCCTGCGCCGCCATCCCGATGCGGAATGAGACTGTACGGTGGGATGAGACATGGGATGTCGTCGTCGTCGGTTCCGGCTTCGCCGGTCTGGCAGCGGCGGCGGAAGCAGCCGACCGGGGTATGAAAGTGGTTATTCTCGAGAAGATGCCTGCATATGGCGGAAACGCCATCATCAGTCATGGTGAATATGCCGCATGGGATGATATGTATCATCTACGTCAGAAACTCGGCTTGGGTGAGGATAGTGCCGCACGCCACGCAAAGGATATAATCCGAGGCGGAAATTATTATGGTCATCCGGATCTGGCAGGCCTCGTGGCCGGGCAGGCGCCAGCCGCACTGAAATGGCTTCTCGAAGAGGGCTATGCCAAAATTCGGGAGACCGTCACCATGGCGCCCGGTCACGTTGCCCCTCGGATTCACGCTGCAATCGGCGGTTCGGGCCGGGTGTTCGTGACGGCACTGAAAAAGATGACCGAACAAAATGGTGCCGTTCTCCGTATGAATGAAAAGGTAACGCGCATCTGGCGTAGCAGTTTTTCCTCACCCGTTACCGGCGTGGAGGTGGAGCGGGGAAACAAACCCATCAATATCGCCATCCGGCGGGCCCTGATTCTGGCCAGCGGCGGATTCAGCCGGGATCTTGCGATGCGTCAGGCGTATAATCCGGCCATCGGTAAGGAATATAATTCCACCAATCACGCCGGTGCAACGGGCGAGATAATTCATTGCGCCCGTGTGATCGGTGCCGATGTGACACAGATGAGTTTCATTCAGGTCTATCCCTTTGCCGATCCGATGACCGGCCGATTCGATGTACCGTCTGTGTTTGCGCTTCGGGGACCGGCGGCGGGGATGATTTACGTGGATCCGGCGGGAAGGCGTTTCGTGAACGAACTGGCGGGGGCGGATACCTGTTCGCGCGCCCAGATTCGAACTGCCGGAGATAACAAGATGACCTATGCCCTGTTTAACCAGGCAATGATTTCACGTATGGGGACCAATGATGAGGTTGAGAAAGGCCTGGAGGCGGGTCGATTCGTTCGCGGAGAGAGCTTGGCGGAACTGGCGAAATACCTGCAAATGTCCCCCGTGATTTTAGAGGAAACCGTCTCCAATCACAACGGATACCTTCGCAGCGGTCGTGATACCGAATGGGAGAAAAGCCCCCTAGAGCAGATGATCCCCCTGGCCAGGGGGCCCTATTATATGCTGCCCCAGTGGCCGGCCGTACACCATACCCTCGGCGGTTTGCGGATCAATATCCGCGCACAAGTTATCGATGTGTGGGGCAAACCCATTCCCCGCCTGTATGCCGCAGGAGAGGTGACAGGCGGTATACATGGAGAGAAGAGGCTGGCTGGAAACAGCATTCCGGAATGCCTGGTTTTTGGACGCATTGCCGGAACAAGCGCCGCGGAATTGAAACGGCTGGCGTGACGCGGATCTCATGGAGGTCTTGTGTACGCTTTACCGCAACAGGCTTGGTTGAATCGGGCGCTTTATTTAAGAAAGAGCCCCCCACGACGGTTTTCGCGTGAGGGGCCTGTATAACCCGCATTTTCCTTCCGAGACTGAGCCGTCAACCGTGTTCAAGCTAGCGCGCCCCTTCAGCTGATCATGGTCTTGATCGTTTCGATCACAGGGCTCGTGAACAGGGCCATCAGCACCGTGTAAAGCGCCATGGCACCGACCGCTTCGCCCACATACATCCGGGAATATTTCTGTTTCAATGAGAAGATGATGAGGGCGCCAATGACCAGCAAACCAAGATGAAAATAGGGAAAATGTTCCGGCCCACCTGCCGCGTATTCAGCCAGACTGAATGTCGCCGTGCAGAGGACAACCGCCATAGCAAAGATGATGGTTCCAAATGCTTTTTTCATGATCCGTTACCTCCTGAGGCGTTTATTTAGTCGTATCTGAAAAACATCATAACCATTTAATATTACTTGACAATGATCATTTTTTATGCGATGTAATTTGCAAGATTTTAACCCTTAACCCCTACTTTTCCTGCAAATTACACAGATGAAACCA